>JBCCKZ010000257.1:0-7535 GCA_039027135.1 Planctomycetota bacterium | reverse complement strand
CGAGGCACTTTCCTTATCTGGCGTAACGATCAGTGGTTCTGTTGAGCCCGATAATCAAGCGATTGACGTAGATTTGCAGCTGATCATTGGAGGTGGTCATTTGAATCAGTTTGCGGACGGGATAAGCGACGCCTTGTTTGACGTGCTAGGTGATTCTCGTTTCGACTTTGTTGAGCTCACCACTCTTTCCGAGCCTCAAAGTCTATTGTTGAGTCGTGGGTCAACCTCCGCGATTGGCGAGATCAATGACGACGAGCTCGCCGACAACGTTTTTGCGGGGACGATAACGGTATCTGGAATTGAAGATGATTTGCGTTTGCGCAATGACTTCGATGCCAATCCTAGCGACATGGATCAAATAGCTGAGCTTCCAGTTGAACGCGAAATTGTTCAAGGGACTATGGCACTTATCAGGGTGGGTAGTCTGCCGGGTTCATTGGAGAACTTGGAGCTTTGGTATCAGCATGCCAACATCGATTTCTCAGAGCAAGATTCGGTTGAGGTTACAGTGGCCGAAGATGTCATGATCTTCGCGGGTATCGAGGGCGATAATCGGTCGTTGATAACGGGTCGCGTTCTCGAGGGTGGAGACCTTTCCTTTTACGAAGTTTGGGGAACGGACTTTAGTCTTGGGGTATTGGGTGACGCCCGGTTTGTCGCCGGCGGCAACGTCACATTAGCGACAGAGGCTGGTGGCAAGATCGAAGTCGGAGGGACAACGGAAGTTATTTCGATAGGAGGTGGTGATATAACCTTGGTTGGTTCATCGGGCGATGGCTTGGCAAGTCTACGAGGGTTGCACTTCTTTACCGAGGATATTGATCGTTTAGATGACGTTTCGAACCCACTCGATAATGTGACTCGAGGGAATTTGGACCTCAATAACAACGCCGCCAGCGATAGTCCTCTTGAGCTTCAGCAGGGGACTTTGCGACTGGAGCATCAGACGAGACTGGCTACTGACTTTAATCTGGAAGTCCAGGCCACTGACGGTTCCGTTTCAACGATCGCGAATGCAAACATTGCAAGGAATGTGAACATCGTTTCAGTCACCGATGTGACTGATTCAGACGACGCGGCCATCCTGGTATTCCAAGATGGCAACATGGAAATGGGCGAGCGAGTTGAGGAAAACTCTCAAAAAATCGAAACGCTGCAATTCGTGATTGACGCCGGAAAGGAAAATACAATCATCTTGGCGGATGGTGACGAGAACCAGATCTGGGTCGCCGGGGACTCACTCTTCGTGGGAAAGGCCGCTTCGATCGGTTCTGCGGTCTCGCATGTTGTCTTCGGGCCTGACCCAAAGGGAACGGCCAACAGCACATCGAGCAATCTCTTTGAATCCGGCAACCCGTTCAACGGCGTCGTTTCAGGCGATACTGAAGAGTTCTTTAACGTTGAGGAAAAAGACCATTCAATCTTTGGGAATGTTTCGGTTGAAGCTATCTCGGTTTCTGATGACAGTCCCATTGGAACCTTCGAGTCGACGGCGAAAGGATTGATTCGAAACGCAATTCTGTTTGATTGGATTACTCAGATAGATAACCCAGATCCGAATATCAGCGATGAAGATTTGACCACCTCTGTGATAACCGCTGATTTCGGAAAGTTCACGGCAGATTTGGGCGTTCTATTCACCGACGGAAAACAGTCAGAGAAGATTGACTCCAGTACGCCCAACATTGCTCTGGTTGACAATCGAATCAATCCACGTGTTTTTGATCTCAATCACTTTCAGGCAGATGTCAGTGAGAATGTGAACATCCAAGAGGTCTTAAAATTAGATGCAAACACAACGATCACCAATCAACGAGCCGTGGGGACATCACTCGCGCTCTTTGATGACGGAACCGATTTGGTTACTGAAAGGAATGCCATCAACGATGCTTCGCTCCAACTGAATACGCTACGCGACCAATTCAATTTCAATATCGCGATCGGTGATGACTTTGCGGTTATCGTTCGGAACGTGGGAGAGTTGAATGTTGAGAATGTCAACGTCCGGGGAGAAGACCTTAATGTCTATCTAGAGACTACCGGTGACGACGCGGGTCTCATTGTTAGTGGAGAAGTCGCTTTCATTTCGGATGATGCGTCAACTACTTTCACAAGAGGTGGCTTCATTGCCGTCGCGTCTGAGGTGAGAGGAGTCACGGCTAGTGGTGCCCCCGACTTGAACAGCGGTTTTCAGGTTGCGAGCGAAGGGGTGGTGGTTGCTTCAAATTTTGTAATCCTGGACCCGACGTTGCAGCTCGAAGTCTTTCCTGGTGGAACGGGACCTAGTCCGAGTATTGTGACAAGTGAGTTCATTCGAGCGGCCATTTTTGATGGCGAAGGGGTCACTTCACCTGAATTTGACGTCGGGCCCAACATTGATCTTCTTCAAAAAGTTGCGACGAGATTTGGAACGGAAAGGCCAGGATTTACCCTTTCATCTGCGTCGCTCGTTGAGTCGGAACTGAACTTCGAGGCGATCTTGTCATTCGATGACGGCAAGTTTCAGCACTTCACCGGTGACGAGCCCACTTTACTAACGGCTCAACCGGATGGGTTTCTTTTCGAACGCGGCGTCCCGTACACAAGTGAGTTTTTGCAACGGGCTGGTGAGGGAACTTTCCTACCGACCGAGATCATTTTGAGTCGTGGAGACAGAGTCTTTCTCTATTCGGCAGCGGGAGAACAAACCGCCTCAACCGATGTCGCTGAGGTGTTTTCTGCTGAGGCCGACGACGTTGAGAATGTTCGAGTTTTTGCGAGTATCTCGCCGGCCTTGCCACCTACTGAAGTGGTCGTCATCTCTCCACCGGTGTTCGTTCCCGTTCAGGTTCCTGTGATTGACGTTTCGACGACACTGGAGAACGCTGAAACGGAAGAACTGCGTGTTCTCTTCGATAGCATCGAAAGAATCGACATCTATCTGTTTGATATCTCATTTATTGATGCAAACGATGATGGTGAGGTGAGTTTGGAAGAGTTCAATGATCTGAAAAAGAAGATCAACGAAGCTGAAGGAAAGATCTCGGATGAGATGCTCGCATTGGAAGATGAAGGGCTTCAAACATCTGAATCAGGTCTTTTGAAGCTTATCGAAGAGGTTAACTCAGAAGACGGGGCGAGTTTCCAAATCGATATACCGCCAACACCCGAGCAGCTTGAAACTCTTCGGGATACAGTGCTCAAAGGCGAAACGGATATCTTCCAGAACGGACCTTACGGCATCTTTTACCAAACGCGAATGTCGGGTGATCAATGGCAACTGCAGAGTGAACAGGATCTGTTTACAAAACCGATTGATCTGGAATCGACATCGGATGGGGTTGCTGTACCGGATGAGGAGGACGGAGCGTCGTTGAATGAAGAGGATTCGGCAGATATCGTGGCCGCCGAAGACGCCTTGGTCCCAGATATACGGGAGCCCAATGAAGACGATCTTTCGGCGAACCGATCTTCACGGGCAGAAACTCTACAAGCGGCTGCGATTGCCAATGCGCTCTGGCTGCTCAGGCTGAAGCGTAGGACGCAAAGCGGCCTGGCGGGGGGGAATGAGGAAGACGGAGAGGCAAAGAATTTCTCGAAGGCGGCACGTCGAAGGAGGCGACTTTTGGCGAAAGCGTCAGGCGGCTTCCCAGAGAGGCGTCTTTGAGGTTTGGCACGTGAATCCGTCAATCACTATCGAATTTCTTGGTCGAGATCATCGTCGTGCTAAACTAGGCGACTTTGGTTATCGTCCCAACTGACCGTTACCAACGAGAATTCTATGTCGGCAATTTGCCCACATTGCGGTGAAAGCCTGCCTGAGAACGTTGATTTAGCGACGTGTCCATCCTGCTCAAAGAGTATCTTGGATCTGTCCAAGAAAGATGCGAATGTGCCCTTTGGTCGAACGCTTACGGGCGAGGACGTTAGTGTTGGATTTGAGAATCACGATCCTGAGCAATCCGAAACGAAAAAGGATACGATCGAAGCGACTGCTCAGACTCTCGATGGCGCTGAAGAAGGCTTTGAGGCTGCTTCCACAATTGATCTGGATCAAGGGCTAGCCGAACCTGGTGATGCGACATTGGCACCGGATGAAGTTGTTCGCGACGGTGGTGATGTTTCCCAGGGTGATCTCGAGGCGACGCTAGATTTTAGTATTACTGATGAAGCATCCGCTCAGGCCTACCTCCCGTCTGATCAAGATCAGACGGAAGATTCGTCGCCTATCGCTTCGAATCAAGAGCAGGAACCGACTGCGAACCCCAGAGCGAAGACTCTGATCGAAGAAACGCTTGCAAGTGACACACTTGACGGTAGTGACTCTACCAGGGTGGTCTCAGGAGAGTCGCAAGCCGCCTCGCAGAAAGCCAAGACACTCGTTGAAGAAACGCTCATGGGTGACGCAGGCGATCTTAAAGCTTCGACGAAGGTTTCTTCAGGCAAGTCTTTTGCCACCTCATCGGGTTCGAACGATGCGACCATCGATGGTTCATTTGAGCTCGGCGAAAAGAGCGAACAGGACTATTCGTTGGGAGACAGTGCGCCTGTGTCGCAACAATGGGCCAAGGCAGCTGGGGAATCTGGCAATCCTTTGCACACCGTCGAGGTTGATCGGCAAGCGAAACGCAAGACGCACGTCCGGCTCAGTAAGGATGTTGCTCAGAGATCATTAGCTTCACCTGATGATCCGCTGACGAAGAAAACGGACTACCAGATCCTCGAAGTCCTTGGCAAAGGGGCGATGGGATTGGTGCAGAAAGCGAAGCAGGCATCCATTGATCGGGTCGTGGCTCTCAAGACAATTCATCAATCTCAGCTCGAGAGAATTTCTGACTCGCAGCAGAAGTTCGTTCGTGAAGCTCAGATCACTGGTGGACTTGACCACCCAAACATCGTTCCCATCCATGACATGGGCGTCAGCGAAGATGGTCAGCTGTTCTATTCAATGAAAATGGTGGACGGGATCCCATGGCGGAATCTTCTCAAGCAAAATAGTCGCGAAGAGAATCTGGAGATTCTCTTGAAGGTTTGTGATGCGGTTGGCTTTGCTCATTCCAATTCGGTGATCCATCGAGATCTCAAGCCCGAGAACGTCATGATTGGCCAGTTCGGTGAGGTCCTCGTTATGGATTGGGGTCTGGCGATTCACCTGGAAAAGGACTTCAAGCAAGGATTCGGCCTCGGTGGCACGCCTGCATTCATGGCACCGGAGATGGCTGCCCATGATAAAGGACTCATTGGACCGAAGAGTGATATCTATTTGCTTGGCGCGATTCTGTATCAGGTGATTACTGGGTATCCACCGCACCCGGGTCGAACGATTTCCGATTGTGTTAACGCTGCCAAGCGTAATGTGATCTTACCCATTGACGACTCCGAATCGCCGCTGGCGAAGATCGCGCTCAAGGCGATGGCAACCGATTTGGATGAACGCTATGCATCGGTGCCGGCGTTTCAGGAAGCTCTACGAGAGTACAAACGTCATGCCGAAAGTGTCGCATTGACTGAACGCGGTAAGAAGACTCTCAAGCATGCGTCCGAAAGCGGGGAGTACGAGTCGTACGCTTCGTCGATTTTCGCGTTCAGAGAAGCGATTGATATTTGGGATGGCAACGAAGCCGCGCGATCCGGTTTAGCCGAAGCGAGGATCGACTACGCTCAAACTGCTTTTCACAAAACGGATTACGACTTAACCCTTCAAATTCTCGATCCAAGTGACGCAGCGGAATCGCCGCTCTATGAACAGGCTGAGAAGGCCAAACGCGAGGCGAGTGAAAAGGAGAAGCGAATACGAAACCTCCGCAGAGCTGTATTGACAGGTGTCTCGATTGGCTTGGTAGCGACGTTGGTCGGTCTCGGGGTGATTTCGTGGCAGTCTCGACAGCTAGTGGCCAAGAATCAGGAGGTAGTCGAGGAAAGAGATAAAGCAATCGTTGCGCAAAAAACCGCATTGACCGCCAAGGCTCAAGCAGAAGATTCGCTCACCGCCGAGAAGAAGGCGAAGCTTGAACTGAAAAATAAAAACGAAGAGTTGGTCGAACAGACCGCGGAGGCAAATAGGCAAAAAGATATTGCCAAACAGGAGAGGACGAACGCGGACATTGAGCGTGAGAGAGCAGTCGATGCACTTCAAGGAGAGAAAGAAGCCAAGGAAAGAGCAGAAGCTGAAAGACAGGCAGCGGATAAAGCTAGGCTTATTGCAGAGGAAAAAGAACGCGAAGCTATTCGGCAGAACCGTCTGAATCTCTATCAGAACTTCCCCGCAACACTCAACAACGCGGCGTCAAGACTTCTCCGTCAACGGGATGTGCAACGCAGTCAGGCTGAACTTTCGCGTGTTGACGATATTGAAAGTCAGCTAAATGAAAGCCTGACGCTCATTTCGTCAGTGGAAGAGTCTCCTGGCATTGGCCGAACACCGCTGCTGAAGAATTGGGCGTATCGAAGATTAGAGCTGCTCAGCAACCAGGACGTTCCATCGCTCCAAGGAACTAAGGCATCGGTTCAATGTGTTGACATAGCGTCCGATGTGGGAGTCGCCGCGATCAGCAGTGATGACGGCGTCATTCGCAAGGTGGATGTTAGAGATGCGATGCCGCGTGAGATCGCGCGCATCCAATTCGACGGTAAGATTCAGTCGCTGGCGGTTTCACCTGGCGGACAAACCGTCATGATTTGTTCGCAAGATGCAATCTATAGTTGGGCAGATACCGAGCAGCCGCAGAAGCTACTGACGCTTAATGGCGTTCGACTCGTTGGTTACGCTGCGAATGGTTTCAATGCCGCTCGCAAAAACGATTGCTATTCCTGGGGCATTGATTCTAGAGGTGTTCCCAATGACATGAATGAGCCAGTGAAGCGTCGACGTTCTGATGTGATTGGTTTTTCATCTGATCCTCGCAACTCTGATCAGACGGCGATCATTTCTGTTGAGATGTTGGATTTCGTTCTTGAAGATCCACATGCCAAGGTCAGTCTCCCGCAGGGAGCTATTTGGGTGGATGGTGTTCGGTTTCTGTCTCAGAAGCATCTTCTCGCGGGGACTGAATCTGGCTCACTTGTTCAATTCAATCTGGACCAGACGGTTATGGGGCGAACGAGCATTAGTGCCCCTGCCCTTGTGGCTGCCGAGAGCTATGCAGCATTGAGTGGTAACGAGACTATGAGAGCTTTTGATGTCTCTCGAGATGCTACTCGAGCTCTTGTTGTTTCCAATGTCGGTTCGGCGATACGAGTCTTTCAGATCGAAGGTGGTGAGATTCGACCACAGGGTGTTCTTTTGCCACCCGAATCCTCAACGATCGCGATGGCGAGATTTCTGGCGGATAACGAGACGATCGTGACTATCGCTAAGAACGGCACGATTCGTCGTTGGGATGTTGATCGCTATCTGCTTCGGCACCGGCGTGAGAATCGCAAGCTTCGACAAACACCCGTGCAAGTTGATGTCGTTGCCAGTGATTCAAGCAGCAGGTCGAGTGTCGCGATTGACCGCGGTGGATTCATAGACGACTGGGATTTTGGATCGAAACGAGGGGTTGCGCTGCGTCCCT
>JBCCKZ010000256.1:0-7538 GCA_039027135.1 Planctomycetota bacterium | reverse complement strand
GGAGTCCTGCGATCACCATCAATTCTATTGATAAGAGAGCGATCATTGGCCAACAGTTGCTTGACATCCGATAACGCTCGGTTCTTTACCGCGATGTGAATCTTGTTTTCGCGTTCCGCCCCGACGCTACAAGGAGGAAGAGATAGAAAACCGATCGCGATGATTGACAATGATCCTTTGCGAATGTTCAACGCTTAGTCTCCTTGTCGATCAAACGGTCTGACTTGTGTCCGCTCTGTTTTTTCATTTTCGTTTTTACACGTTGACCGAGATCTTCCCATTGTTTGCTTGACCACGTCAGATCTGGAGTCTCATCAATCCCGAGCAGATCCGCCAACAACATCGCTGCATAATCACCAACGGCGAGTCTAGGAAAAATGAAACCGGCGGATGGACCTGAGAATAGATATTGCTTACTCAACTTGCCCGAACCACTCTCCGCATTCGATGCCGCAAATGGATCCGGATCCTCAATGATTCGCAAATCCCTGTCGTCAAGGAACGCCGCAAGAAACACTTTCGCCTTCGACGCCGTTTGCTTTCGACAACCACTCGCGACGGCATCTAGGATCTCAAGACGTTGCCCCACATCAACTCTTCGAGTGTTCCGATAAAGCGCGTTCCAAACAGAATTAGAGTCTGTTTCATGAACCAGTCCCGCAATGAAACCTGTCGGAGCTGTCCAATAGGGCTCATCCGGCGTGACTGGAAGCAAGTCAAACTGCTTCCCAAGCAACGCCTCCGCTTTGACGTGCTCCCGATCGAGCAAAACGCTTACAGCTTCAGCACGCATACGGGCAGACTCATGCTCAGCACTTTGAAGCAGTGTGCGATCGATGAAAGCGTCATCAATCTTGCTTTCCGCCAAAGCCACAAAAAGAGGTCGGGGGAAATCCAACTTCGACAAATTCGCTTCAATCAGCTTGAGAAGATCTCCCGGGTACTGATCACCGAGTGCCGACAAAGCGTTTGAGTTCACTGTCCCGTTGCCACGTCGATCGAATTTGATTGCGGTCTCAATCAAGTACTGTTTGGCGTCGTTACCACTGACAATTCCCCACCAGTGGAGAACGTGATCTCGATCAACGACATTCCCACGACCCTGCTCAATCAAACAATCATAGGCAAATTCTTCATCAACCAATCCGTTTAGGAGATGACGCACGACATCAGCGATTCGAACCTGATAGACACCCCGCGACTCTGTGCTCATGCAACGGGTCATGCGGAAGTCATGGGTATGTTTCAACAAGACGGGGACGGCACTCAGACCCATTTTCCTGAGCCTGGAAGTCCGCTTGTCGTTATCACAATCTGAAAGGCTGCCAAAGCCCAATCCCCTCCAACCTCCTCCAGTCCCAAGATCGAGAAGCCCGTCAATCACCGCTTCCATTGAATCAACCTCGGAATTCGCCGGTTCAACCGTTAATCGCATGTCCGTTAGTATCAACAGGTTGGCTGGCGTCTCGAGACTTGGGAACACCTTTGTCATTCGGTCCAAACGGTCAATGATGACATGACGATCTGACTCTCCACGGGAAAACTCGTTGCACCAATAGCTCCAAGCAAGATCAGCTAATGCAACCTTGTCATTTGGGTAACGCTTCTTGATCGGCTCGGACGGCCTTCTCCGCTTGGTGTCGCGAGCGCGTTCAAGGAGCTTGTTTGCTAAATCGTGGTACCCACGTGCTGCACACTGAATAGCCAATGCCAAGTCGGTGCTAGTCGAAAATCCATTGACGTAAACATGATGCTCAGCTGTTTCCGTATCATCGATCGCACTCGCATCCGTGGGTGCCTCAGATAACTTGCTCTGTGATGGGTATGGTCGTTTGCGCAGCGCTTCCCAGACCTTTTGCTTTCCTCCCTCTTCAACCTCGACGAAAGCTATCCAGCGATCATATCGAGGAACGCCATTCGACGAACCTGTATGCCGAGCGAAACGCATCAGCTTTGAATGATCAGCGGGCATCGGAAGCCCGTGTGCCTCGTATTGTTTCACCAAATCCGAAAGTGAAACGGCGTTCTCAGGCGAGTCGGCCCAAATCGGACTTCCTATGACCAGAACTCCAATCACGAAATAGCGATTCAAAAACATCGCCGCACCCCTGGGAGACTCGAAGTTGATATCTCCAGCTTATCAGGTGCAGGTACGCGCTACCAAAAAAATCCCCTTTACAAACCTTGAAGCCTCGCGATCTTTCGTGCGATCAATATCACGATCAAGGCGAAAAGAGGCTGGCGAAGAAAGTCGAGTCGTCTAGCATCCCATCAAAAACGCTATCTCGTTTGTTGTCCCACCTCGATGGATATCAAGTCGATTGCCCAACAATCGACCCACAAAATTCAAAACGCCGAGGCGATAATGCCCGTCGACGGGCTACTCCCATCCATGAAGGCCTCCGGTTTGGGGGCAGGCGCTGTCTACACTGACATTAGCACCGAACGCTTGCGATGGCTGGCCTCGTGCATTTCTCCTTAACCTGCAGACCCAAAAGTGCCTTCCGCCGGCCTAGCGGTTATACGACATGCAACAGAGTTCGATATTGATCGAAACGCTCAGTTCTAAGCGACGGTCATTGCGTCGACGACGAATCGAACTCCATGGATTGCCTGAATCGATCCTGTCAGCACTAAACGTTGTTGATCATTCTTGATTGCCCCTGAAAGCGTCACTACACCATCCACTATCTCAGCCTCAACCGAACAGCGCGACGAAGCATTTCGTTTCTGCAACTTCTCATTAATGCGAACAAGCAGTTCGCTATCCGACGTGGGTCTTCGTGTTGGCATTCGATTCTCTCTCTTTGCACGTGAAGGCTCACAATACCTGAGTACTGAAATGAGCAATCGCCGACTGCTTGATAGCGACGAAACAAGTTGCAGACGCATCTACAACAGATTCACAGGCCAAGTGCATTGGCTAGCCAAGGGTGAGTGAATCTGCATCACCCGAAGAGAGACACGGGAAAAAGCAACACAGCCGAACTTGACCGAGCGAGAAAAGCTTTAGCTGAAAGGTGATGTGCAGCGATAGGTTATCGCATACAGGGATATCATCAGACAGAAATGATTTGAAAAGCGGAAAATAGATCGTCGTCCGAGATCAGCCGATCCTTCAAGTCCGTTCTCGTGTATCCGGCGTTATGCCAGGCTCGGCTCCAATCTGGCATGTCCCGAGCGAGGGAATGATCGGCGATAGCACATATTGGCGAATCATGAACCAGATCAAATTTGGCTCGTTTAGCTTCGGGTTGATCGAATCTGCGATGGACGCGTGAGCCTGCGGAAGCTCACTCCAGTGCAAAGCAGGCTGGTCATGGTGAGCTGTGTGATACCCATTGTTAAAAAACAAGAAGTTGAAGAATTTGCCAGTGAAATTTCGCGAGTGGTCGTGATCCGACCACGCGTCGGTGTGAACATGTTGGACATAATTGAAAAACATGATCGTCGTCGATGAGCAGATCGCGGGAAGAATGAGCGAACACCCCCAAACATAGAGCCCGAGACCGGCCTGCTGCCGATGATAAAGGTACGCCGCCAACGCCCCCATCAAGACGTAAGTCCCCATCCAGAACACATACTGAAACCTTATCCTCGAGTAGAGATTCGACTTGCGCACTTTTGCCTGAGCGATGTATTCCTTGATTGGGAAGCTTTGGAAGTATCCGGAAACCAACGGATAAGTGATGGCGACAAGCAAGTTGTGCTTGTTGGTGTAACGCCACGTTGCCGTGGCATCACCCGGGCGATTGACATGTTGATGATGATTCAGCTTGTGGGTAGGTGTCCACATCAGGGTTGGGTACCCGTAGAAAACTGAAAGCAAATGCCCGAACCCGTTGTTCCAACGTTGGTTTGTAAACGTCGGAAGATGACTATGGTTATGTGCGATAGTCCCACATGCCGTCGCCACATAGCAGCTGACGGGAAAAAGATAGACAACCCAATTCGGATTGCAGTACTGTATTGCAACCAGTGTGACGGCAAGGGCCACCCAGAAGACAGACCGATAGTCGGCGATATTGCGTACGGGCATGACTTCACCTTCAATGCCGATGACTACGATCAGCTGACCACGGATTTGTACTTGGGCGGACACCCGTATTGGCTTGGATCCCCCTGAAACGTGAAATCCTTAACCTAAGTTCCTACATGAACCATCAGCGTCCGACGTGAGCTTAACCTACGCAGCAGCATCTAAAAACCTACCCTCTGAGTGAGCCGCCAATGTTTCACCGTCGCTCAGCGTGTCCGATCGAAGACACGGTAGAAGTAGTCGTTTTCGGTCCCGGCCAGACAATAACGGGTTTCGCGCATTCGCTTTGGCGGACTTGCGTGACCGAGAAATAGAGAAGACCATATGGGGACAAGTGGTAATTGAAGCTAGATTTTTCGCACAATCGTTGTGCGTGAGCTAATTCAGCACTTAACGCATATTCACCAAACAAGTTTATGAGCCAAGGAACAATCAAGCGACTCACCGATAAAGGCTTCGGATTCATTGCAACTCCCGACTCCAATAAGGACCTATTTTTTCATCGTTCATCGGTAACGGGAGTAGACTTCAACGACCTCCGCGAAGGCCAGGAAGTCACTTTTACGGTGGGCGAGAGCCCGAAAGGACCTTGCGCCGAGAATGTAAAGTCTGTTGAGGAGTGATCCCTCGCAGACTCTGCTCATGACTAAGATTGAAGCCTCGCGAACTCATCGCGATCGATCTTACCGTCATTGTTTCCATCGAGGTGATCAAAGGCCTGGCCAGAGGCTCTGGAGTTATTGGGCAACATCTTACGCACCTCCTCTCGAGTGATGAGCCCATCTCGGTTGATGTCGAGGCGATTGAAAAGCAACCGGCCCCCGAAACTACGAATGCCTCTCGCGATCGGGCCCGGCTGCTTCTTCAGACCGCTTTTCGCCGGACTGTCGACGGGAACGATGTATTCGACGTAGCCAATATGCATTTCGTCCTCGGTTTGCTGCCCCCATCTAACGGTGCGTGTTGGATCCGGGTTCGCTGGATTGTCTTCGCTGTTATCGAACCAGCCCGTGAACTTGATCGACTCACCTTTTCGTAGCGTGAGCGGCTTTGCCAATTGATAAACCAATTGCCAGTTGAAATCGTAGCGAGGGATATCCAGGAGAATCTCTGAGCCATCACGATTGATCAGTTCGTATCTTGCCGCTTTTCCCCGCAGATGCATGTGGGGCAAGAAACTCAGAACCTGCACGTCACTTGGTATTTCGATGCTTGCGACTTCACTGTGATTGCTCGCACCTGGAGGAATACGGATGCGTGGGTTGGCAATCCCATGAACCTTCACCTCGTATTTCGGTGGCTCATCGGCAAAGACAAGACCGATTCGTGTACTATCCTCAGTCGCCGTACCATTGGGCGTGTAATGCATTTGAAATCGAAGCTGGGCACCCCTTGGAAGAAGCTTGGCCATCCCATCGGGATAGGCGAGCGTGCTATTGCCAGGAACATAAACACCCCAGAAACCGTCACGCTCATCAAATTCCCTTTGGCCATCAGACCGAACGGAGACAATCACATGATGAACGGCATCAAGCTTTCCCGGTCGAACCTCAATAGCTTGAACCCACTTGTCTTCATCTAAATTCGTATCGACATTGATGTATTTGTATGGCATGGTCCCATTGGCTTTGATGGGGACGGGTTCCTCGAACTCAAAAACCGCATCGGGTTCTCCAATCAACCATCCGCCGGGGAAGTTGCGTGGCAAAGGCGAGTCCGCTGGATCTCCCTCTGCTGCGCCGGTATCGATCCAATCATAAAGCGTCTGCCTTTCATGATTCGCTAGAGAGCGATTGTTCGACCAATGTGCAATTGGCACCGACTTTTCGCTGGCGTCGGCATCGTTTCGTGAATGAGGCTTCGCAAACCAGGGTGGCATCACTTGACGTTTGACCACATCACGAATCATACCCGCATAGTCTTTGACCTGCTCGTAGGACTCGAACGGCATCGGGCCAATACCACCGCTTCGATGGCATTCGACACAGTGTGCATTGAGTAGCCTTGAAACTTGATTGTGGTAGGTAATGACTTGTTCGGGCTGATTCGCTGGATCGCCCTCGTAGAACATTTCGCAACCTGGAGACGACGTCGCTCTAACAAAGCTTTCGTTCTCATTCAACAAACCATCCAGCGCGTCTCGAAGATAGTTTATGCGGGGAGAGTCCAAGGCATATCCGATACCATATTGATCATCCACCGCACCTCGGTAGACGAGAGTCCTCGATCGGTCGAGGACAAACACTTCCGTCGTCGTCTTTACGTCAAGGACACGAGCGATTTTTTTCTTTCCATCGCGAACATAGCATCCACCCAACTTTAAACGCTCAACTTCCTCGCGAAGTTCATCAAGTTCCTCCGATTCATTTGGATTGATGAAGACAAACGCGACACCGCTTTCTCGGTAGTCTCGCTCGATCTGTGCAAGGGTGGGCGCGTATTTTTTGCAAAGAGGGCAACCGGTTCCCGTCATGGCGATGACAACACCATGAGACTTTTTATGATCACTCAGCTTGCCGACCTGACCGAATACATCCTCGTACTCGAAATCAGGTATTAATTGTCCGACTCCGGCGAGATTTCCGCGGAGCTGCTTAGGACCTCGACGAATCTCTTGATCGCCGAAGGAGTTGTTCGCGATGGTGATGCCGCCGCCCGTCACTAGGCATGCGACCAGGGCGGCAGCACGAAACAGCACGCCAGCGTGACGGCTCAATGTCGACATACACACGAGCAAAACCCTCGAGAAATTGGTTCGTAACCCAATTCTAACCCCAAAACTGGAGCCGAGTCTCGATGGTGATTGGACGGCATGCGAGCGAGCCAAACCAGATCAGCGCGCGAAAATCTCTGGCCAGTTGGCCTATTTGGCAGCTTCCGCGTACATGCCGACGGCTTTGTTCATCTCTTTGAGCAACGTGACGTTGCTTGTACTCAGATCCGTCAACATGCCGTCGTTGAGCGAGCCATTTGAAACGACTGGTAAGACCGAATCCCACAGCGCTTTGACCTTTCCGAGCTGGGCTAGGATCTCAGGATCCTTCGTTCCCGGGAGCCCCATCTCAGCATTGCCATCAACAAGCCCCTTAAGCGTGGTATCGAACATCGTGGTCGTCACCGTGAGGTTCTCACTATTGGCTTCTACATTCACGCCGAGATGGACCAACAAGGCCTCCTTAGTCATCTTTTGCGTCAACATGCGTTGGCGCCCCGCAAGATTGATCACCACTGCCGATTGCTGATCACCACCAAGGACATCCTTTGCAGCGGCCTCATACATTTTCACGGCCTTATTCATCTCAACGAGCAGTGGCACATTCTTCTCAGCCAACAGACCGAGAGAGGTGTCATCGAGGCTGCCTTCACTTGCCTTGGCAAAAACAGGCTTCAACTCTTCATACAGCGACTTCACCTTGTCCAATTGAGCGATAATGTTGTCGTCAGTGGTCGCTGGCAAGCCAACGGTACTATCGCCATCACGAAGGCCGCTGAGGGTAGT
>JBCCKZ010000255.1:0-7549 GCA_039027135.1 Planctomycetota bacterium | reverse complement strand
GTCGCCATCTTTTGGAGAATATTCATTTCTCCACTGCTTGCTAAATTCTGTGGTGGCAAACGAAGGGCTGCTGAGCGCGCAAACGCATCCAGCGATCATCAAAAAGCGTTTCACTTTGGCGGGACTCCTAGGCTAGGTAAATTGGGTGGGATCCAAATTATAGCTCTGTGAATCGGCAATTCCATCGACTTAATTTCGTGGAAATGCGTAAGCCACGATGGCCAGTGGGTTTAGACGAAAAAGCGAGGCAATTTGCCTCAGACGCCATACGCGAAGACGAAGAAAATCGCAGAAATGATCAGAATAGCGATTGGCCCCAAGAACATAGGAAGTGCCAAAAAGTAGGCACCGCTTGCGAGCAGCAGCCCCAACCCACCCATGATCAGGAATACCCGGCGAAGTGGACTGGGTTCCGGTTTCACTGGTTCATTTCAGAACGGCGGCCTCGGCGCGCTCGCGACTTCGACGAGTCTTTGCCTTGTCATTTCTTGCACGATCCAGGTCTAATAAATAGCGTTCGTCGATATCGCCAGTCACATAGAGTCCGTCGAAAACGCTGCACTCAAATGTGCTGATTTCGGGATTTCCCTCACGGGCGCATTCAACCAGATCCTCGATGTCCTGGTAGAGCAACCAGTCAGCGCCGATCTGCTCGCCAATTTCATCGATGGTGCGGTCGTAGGCGATCAATTCACTCGCTGCCGGCATATCGATGCCATAAACGTTAGGGTGGATCACCGGAGGAGCCGCCGAACAGTAATAGACCTTTTTCGCGCCAGCTTGCCGTGCCATCTTGATGATCTCTCGGCAGGTCGTACCACGAACAATCGAATCGTCTACCAAGCAGACGACTTTGTCTTTGAATTCCAAACCGATCGGATTGAGTTTCTTTCTAACGCTTCGACGACGCTCGGATTGACCAGGCATGATGAACGTGCGGCCGATATAGCGATTCTTGATAAACCCTTCGCGGTAGGTCACTCCCAATTTGACAGCCATCGACAGTGCAGATGTTCGACCCGAGTCGGGAATCGGCATCACCACATCGATGTCATGGCTGGGGGCTAGCCGCGTTACTTTCTCAGCTAGCTTCTCGCCCATTCGCAGACGAGCTTTGTAAACGCTGATTCCATCGACCTGCGAATCGGGTCTCGCCAAATAAACGTATTCAAAGACGCATGGATTCAAACGCGGGTTATCCGAGCACTGTTTTCGGTGCACATCACCGTGGCGATCGACGTAAACAGCTTCACCCGGGGCAACATCAGAGACCATTTCAAATCCAAGCGCGTCAAGTGCGACCGACTCGCTTGCGAACATGGTTTCGGTTCCCCAATCAGTTTCCCGCTGGCCAAAGATGAGCGGCCGAATACCGTTGGGGTCGCGAAAGGCGACAATTCCATGTCCGTTGATCATGGCGACGGCGGCATAAGCTCCCCGACAACGCCGATGCACTTGCTCAATGGTCGCAAAGACACCGGCCGGAGTCGGCGTCGGCTCGCCCTGAGCAAGCAGCTCGTGCGCGAGCACATTGAGGAGGACCTCGCTATCGCTGCTCGTGTTGATATGTCGAAGATCGGTTTTGTAAACCTCGCGGGTCAGCTGCTCCGCGTTGGTGAGATTACCGTTGTGAGCGAGGCTAATTCCGTACGGTGCGTTGACATAAAACGGCTGGGCCTCGGCTGAGCTTTCGCAGCCTGCGGTGGGATAACGGCAATGACCGATTCCCATCGAGCCGACGAGAGCTTCCATGTGTTGATTGTTGAATACGTCCCGAACCAAGCCGTTGCCCTTTCGGAGGCATAGCGTCCCCTTGTGGTCGGTGCAAATTCCAGCGGCATCTTGGCCGCGATGCTGCAGCACCGTGAGGGCGTCGTAGAGGCTCTGGTTAACGTCGTTTCCCGCGACGATTCCGACAATACCGCACATGTCTCGCGATTGGCTCCCCGTTTGAGGCGGTGCAGGTTAAAGCGGTGCAGGCGCAGAACGTAGTTGAAGCGAAGAAGACGGTCAACCAACGGTCACCAAATGGCTACAAATGCACCGGTAGAAATCGGCGCACCTCTCCCTCTTCGAGCGGCACAGTGCGGGAGAGCTCAAGAGCCTGGCCATTACTTTGCGCCTCCGCGATCTTCTGGCGAAATAGCGGAACCAGCTTGGCCATCGCTGCTCGTTCATTCTTCTCGGTGACTTCCAGACCTTCAAGATTGGCCACTTTGGCTTGCACGCCGCCATTGACAGCGCGAACATGAATCACGCAGCCGTAGGCTGGTGGAGGATCTTCGGGCCGTAGCGGTAAAGAGTGATTTGAAGTCATGCAACAATTGAACGAAAATCCGCTATCGTTGGCAATGCGAGGGAAGGTAATCTTCGGATCTTTGGCAAGCTAGCTCCTCCGTGAGGTCGTCGTTTTCAAATCTTTGTTCTTGTGTTTCTTCTTACATTGCCCTCTGGGAGAGCGGGTCTCTAAGTTCCAGGCCAATGGGGCTTGGAGAGGAACGCGTTCCTGACTTTACCTTGCCCGGCCATCAAAAATTTCAAGCCTTCCCAGCGGCAGGCCAAGATAAGCGTCTTTCAAGCATCAACCACCAGTCCCATCTTCAGGCCGAATATGATTTCACCGAATCGAGAACTGATACTTAGCTTGGATGATCTACGTGTCGATTTCAAAACCGACGATGAGTTGATCCACGCGGTACGCGGTGTGTCTTTTGATGTTCATCGCGAGGAAACTCTGGCTATTGTTGGTGAATCAGGGAGTGGAAAGAGCGTCACGAATTTGGCGATGATGGGGCTTCTGCCGACGCCACCGGCGATCATCCAATCCGGTGTCGCCTCGTTCAATGGCGAAAATCTTTTGAAGATGTCCGAACCTGACTTGCGAGGAATCCGTGGTCGTCACATCGCCATGATCTTCCAAGATCCGATGACCGCGCTCAATCCACTGATGACCATTGGTCAGCAGATGACCGAGGTGACCCGAACTCACCTGAAGCTTTCCCGACACGAGGCACAAGCCAAAGCGGTTGAAATGCTGGGCCTGGTTGGCATTTCACAGCCCGAACGGCGCCTGAAGAACTATCCCCACGAGTTCAGTGGCGGCATGCGTCAGCGTGTGATGATCGCCATGGCATTATCTTGTGAACCGGAGCTGTTGATCGCTGACGAGCCAACGACGGCCTTGGACGTGACGATTCAAGCACAGATCATCGATCTTCTTGCGGATCTTCAAAAGCGACGTGGCACGGCGATCATTCTGATTACCCACGACTTGGGGGTTGTCGCTGGGGTGGCTGATCGCGTGAAGGTGATGTACCAAGGCGAAGTAGTTGAGTCGAATGACGTCGATCCGCTCTTTGCTTCGCCTCAACATCCCTACACTCAAAAGCTACTCGACCTTCTGCCGCGAATCGATGAACCTCGACTCGATCGAGTATTTGTCGGGGAGAGTGACCGCAGTGCAGAGGACAAACAGGATGTATTGCTTTCGGTCGAAGACTTGCATGTGCATTTTCCCGTTCGTCAAAGCTCATGGTTTCGATCCCAAGAAGAGACTGTAAGAGCCGTCGACGGGGTAAGTTTTAGCATTGATCGTGGTGAAACCCTTGGATTAGTGGGTGAATCGGGGTGTGGGAAGTCAACAACAGCGCGAACGATCATTAGTTTGCAGCGAGCCACGTCAGGGGACGTTCAGCTGGATGGAAGGTCAATCGTTGGTTTGTCTGATCGAGCGACTTTCAAGCATCGCCGACGCATGCAGATGGTTTTTCAGGATCCATTTGCGAGTTTGAATCCACGAATGACAGTTGGCGATATCGTTTCCGAACCACTCAAGGTGCACGGACTGGCTGCTGGCAAAGATGCGAAGCTCGAGGTTCTCCGCTTACTCGAATTGGTTGAGCTGGAGGCCAAGTTCATCAATCGCTATCCACACGAGTTCAGTGGAGGTCAGAGGCAACGTATCGGTATCGCTAGAGCGCTAGCGGTGAAGCCCGACTTGATCCTCTGCGACGAGCCAGTCTCGGCTCTCGATGTTTCGATTCAATCACAGATCATGACGCTGCTGATGGATCTACAACAGCGACTGGGAGTGGCCTATCTTTTCATTTCGCATGATCTGGCAGTCGTTCGTCACCTAGCCAGCCGTGTTGGTGTGATGTACGCGGGCCGCATTGTGGAAATGAAACCTGCCGAAGAGCTCTATCGTAATCCCGAGCATCCGTACACTCGCGCACTACTTTCTGCAGTCCCCATTCCCGATCCTAACGCTCAACGCGAACGCATCGTCTGGAATCCGGAAGAGTGATCTGATCATGTCATGAAACGGAGGGAGAGGCGTACGACGTCACGGGGTGAAGCTTTGTTTCTTTGTGAGATCGTGTAACTTTCCAGTCAGTGCTTTCTAGCTTCGGGCTACGCTAGCTTCGGGCTACGCTAGCTTCGGGAGCGTCGGCTTCTGCGTTCCAGCTTGCTGGGGCCTGTAGAGTGTCATGTCTTGGGCTTGGCCGTCACGGGCCGTTTCAACTTCCGATCCTCCTAGCGGAAAGGAGAGTGTATAGCTTACGCCTTGAAGACTTAAGAATCGCACGACCTTCCCTCGCATGCATAGGAATCTGATTTCGAAGACAACGTGGGTTACTCGCCAGCAATCGTGCGAGGCGGAAAATCGTTGGCAAAACGCGTAGGACGCTTGTGCGTCTTTCCCCAATTGGCGATTGGGCCGCACTCTCTAGTGAGGTGTTCAACCTTCGAAACACGAGGCGGATTTGCTAGTAGAATCTTAGAACGCTGCAAGTCTTGCTGAACTCAACTCGCTCCAGGTCCGGCTGAGAAATGAAGATTCGAATTGCGAAGGCACTATTGTCGTGTCTCATGGTGATCGTCGGCGATCGTGCATTACACGCCGTCGAACTCTTCGAAATCACCCCGGAAACGCGACCCAACATCGGTGGCAAGGAAGTCGATTGGGTCGATGGCGACATTGTTCTTCGCAATGATCAGTTGATCTGTATCATCGCGGCACCGATTGGAGGACGAGATGCGAATATGACGGTTCGCGGTGTTGGTGGTGGCATCATCGATTTAACACGGCTGGAAGATGATAACGACCAACTGAGCGCGTTCTATCCGACAGCACAGCAATTCAAGTTCATTGATCCCACGACAGTTACCTCAGCAGTCCAAGGAGATACTGCGTATTGGCAATGTCAATCGATCCCCAACCGTGATGGTGCAGTCGCAACTCTGCGTTATGAGTTGAGTGATGAAGACAACGCCATTGCCTGTACCGTCGATATCGATCAGGGCACAAGTGAAGTGAAATCTTCGAATTCGAAGTCCGCGGTGCGATCCACTTGTGCTGTTCGAGCTGACCGCACTTTCAAGTTCGATGTTTTATCTTTTGGCGATAAATCAATGGGTGTTTTTTATGACACCTTCTTTCAACAGTCATACGGCATTGAGCTTGCCGAAGCATTTGAACCTTCATGGAGCAAAGATCGCGCGAAGGCACTTGCTCCGCTTGGCGATTCAGCTGGATGGACGGTGAGATTGTACCCAGCCAGTGCATTGGTTGAATTAGCGGCACTTTGTCAGCCGAGCAGCGTTGCTCAAGAGATCCGGGTGGATGGTGTGGTTGGGGATCATGCGAGAGTTCAGTTGATGCTTGAGCCTTCAGTAAAGAGTGAGCTTCCAGATGTGGTTTTGGCTCAACCTATTTTCCTTCAGTCAGATTCAGATGCGGCTTCCGCGTTGCATCTGCCTCCAGGCGAATACGAAGCTCGCCTCGATGCGATTGGGCACGAGAGTGTCACGCAGATGTGGCAAGTGACAGAAGGCGACCAATTTGTGCGTCGCATTTCATTCGACGCAGCGACCGCGGTGGATGTTCGCATTACAGACGAGACCGGCGACCCGACGGCTGCAAAGCTGGTTTTCATTGGGCAAGATGGCACCCCGTCGCCAGATTTTGGACCGGATAGTGCCGATGGTAGCGTGATGGATTGCGTTTACCTCGCCGATGGCGAGGTCACCCGATCGATACCACCCGGTAGTTACGAAGTGCTCGTTGGCCATGGCCCAGAATATGATGTTGAAATCATTCAACTTGATATTGAAGAGGGCCAGCGACTTCCGCTTGAGGTTCGGCTTCGTCGAGTCGTTGACACCGCGGGCTGGGTCAGCGCGGAACTTCACAGTCACAGCACACCATCGGGTGATAACACTTCTTCACAACGCGGACGCGTCGAAAACCTCGTTTGCGAACACATTGAGTTTGGACCTTGTACCGAACACCAACGCATCGAATCTTACGAAGACTTCCTCGAGGAACTGGATGCATTGGATTTGATGGCAACCTGCAGCGGAATGGAACTGACCGGTGGACCACTTCCCATTAATCATCAGAACGTGTTTCCTTTGAAATGGCGTCCCTACGTCCAGGCTGGTGGAGGCCCCCGAACAGATCGCAATCCTATTGCGCAGATCCAACGTATTGCCATGTGGGATGGTGGTTCATCCAAGGTGGTTCAGATCAATCATCCCAACTTGCATCAGATGGCTCGCGACAAAGACAAGGATGGTGTATCGGATGGCGGCTTTGCACCAATGTTCCAGTTTGCCGATGTAATCGAGGTTCATCCTCCGGAAAAGATCTTTGAAGTTCCCAAGGAGCTTTCAACTGAAGACTTTCGCAAGAATGTCATGTTGCAATGGATGAAGCTGCTTGCTGAAGGAAGTCGGATTCCAGGTGTCGTTAACACGGATGCTCACTACAACCATCATGGCAGTGGTTGGCTTAGAAATTGGGTGAAGAGCTCAACAGACTGCCCCGCGGAGATCTCGATCGACGAGATGACCAAGAACTTGGAGGCGGGGCGGGTCATCATGTCGACGGGACCGTACATGAATGTTGATCTAACCGGTGGGGGTCTTTACAGTCCTGCCGGGATTGGTGACGAGGTTGTCGTCGACGATCAGCCTTTAGCATTGAATGTAAAGATCCAATGTGCGAATTGGTTGGATATCGATCGAGTAGAGGTCTTTGTAAACGGAACACCAGATCCGGCTTTGTCGCGGCGTCGAAACACTCATCGTGATTCTTTTTCGGCGGGTGCTGTTCGATTTGATGAGGCAATGCCCCTCGAGCTCACCGAAGATTCTTTCATCATCGTGGCG
Source organism: Planctomycetota bacterium (assembly GCA_039027135.1). GTDB lineage: Bacteria > Planctomycetota > Planctomycetia > Pirellulales > Pirellulaceae > Rubripirellula. The sequence continues at coordinate 373 of JBCCKZ010000255.1, read as the reverse complement.
GCCATCGGTGAGAATGCGGTACTTGGTCAATACATGGGTGAGAGCTTTGGCAAGTTTCCACCGGTTGTCGTGAGCAACCCGATCTATGTTCGCAAGCTTGACTAGCGGCGAGTCGTGTTTTTTAAAGCTTGATTCGCTATCGAGTGGGGCTGTTGCGGTCCCAGCAAGAACCTGACGTTTGTGGCTTTAGGTCGGCCCATGTGCGTTCGCGTCCACGGTGATGTGGGGAAGGGAAAAGGGGATTTGTCGAGGTCTAGCAGGCGTTTGCGGAGGGGATTTGCCCGCTGAAATGAACTGAGGAAATTTGCCACAAACCAGACTGCCGGCTTGTTATTTTAGGGCCTTCCGCAAACAAATCCCTGGGGCCGTCATT
>JBCCKZ010000254.1:0-7561 GCA_039027135.1 Planctomycetota bacterium | reverse complement strand
GTTAGAGCCCGAACACCCAGGCCGAGTCCGATGGATGTCGCTAAATACTTGAGGTTTGAAGCGTCAGCAGGTTGTCGATGGATGCTGGCGATTCGTCGCGCCATCGCATATTGAATCGAAGTCATTGCTGCGATATCGAATCCGGGTACGGGGGTCGCCGCGGCTGCCGTGGCAGCTGCACTGTGCTGGAGGATGACCGGCCAAGCCTCTTTACTAACGCCTGCTATGGGCTCATCACTCTTGTGAGCTTCGATTCTTGAGAGTCTTAGTCTCGAGGAGGCTGCTTGGGGCAACCATTTGAGAACACAGCTCAGCAACTCGCCTGACCCGAGATCCGGCGGAGAAAAACCGTCATGAACCTGTGTCAGGTCGATAGGTACCGACTCGTTGACGAGTCCCGAAAACACACTTTCGATATGCTTGCGAGCCCGATGCACGGCAGCAATCTGGGAAGACGTATCGCCGGCCGCGATTGCGTTTTCGAGCTGATCGCCCGCTTCACCTTCGAGCCAGTCAACTAAGTCTTGAGAATGTGGCTCGCCGGGGTAGAGTCGATGAATCGCTGTAAGAATCAACAGAATCGGTCGATCCGGCCTGCTTAGCTTGGCGGTCTCCACCCGATTTTTGAGAGCTGATATCTCCATGTCGGTGATATCAACAACAACCAGCAAGAGCTCGGCACGGTCTTGAAGATCTTCGATCGTGTCGTCTTCAGCGCTGTTGGAGGCATCATCCAGACCTCGGGTATCCCAAAACTCGAGAAGCGGTGCTTCCTCATCGGGAAATGAAAATACCTCTGTATTTTGCGTTTGAGGACGGAAGCCAGAACCAATGGCGGCGTGAGTTGTGTCCAGCAGCGAGGCGACGATCGAGGATTTGCCCGCACCGGACTTTCCGAGTAACCAAACGCGAACCGGTGTGGGGCCACTCGATGGGACAGTGTTTCTCAGGTTTGGATTCTCGGCGTTCACAGCGGTTGATTGTTTCTTCCTGCAAGTCGATGCCCGGTAAGCGGGGCTGGAGATTTGGCTGGAATATTGCCAGTCGTTAGGAGCCGGGTGACCCGCACTACCCGTTTAAGGGCATGGATTTCGTGAAATTCGGGCGTCGATGGGTCAAGGCATGGGATTGGGCGATTATCATCGGGTGGTTACTAATCGATCAAACGCTTTTCTTCTCGTCACGAGTGTCGCCATGTTCGCCGTTCGTCCCATCGCAACTATTTTCGCGTCGCTGGCAGTATTTTCTAGCACTCTGGTGATCGCCGAACCGGCCGAGCAGAGATCACGAAAGGCCGATGAAGTCCCCGTTTCGGTCGAAATGTTCGCTGCCATGGAGGCCGGCCAAATCGATGTGAGGATCATTCCTCGGGACGCGACGGAAGCCAATGTGATCTTCAAGAATAACCTCGATAAGCCCGTGGCTATTGAGTTGCCTAGCGTCTTTGCCAGCGTTCCCGTGATGGGGCAATTTGGGGGTGGCGGTCTCGGTGGCGGTGGCCAAGGTGGCGGCGGCCAGGGCGGCGGCGGTGGCGGTCAAGGCGGCGGCGGTGGATTTGGCGGTGGCGGCGGCGGTGGCGGCGGCCTGGGCGGCGGCGGCGGTGGCGGCGTTTTCCGTGTGCCACCACAAAAGCAAATGAAGGTCGAGGTGAAGACCGTTTGTTTGGAACACGGCAAGCCAGATCCCAATCCCCGCATGGAATACAAAATCGTTCCACTGGACCAATTCACCACCGACAAGAAGATTGCCGTTCTTTGCTCTGCTTTGGCCAACAACAAAATCACCCAGAACGCCGCGCAAGCAGTCGCATGGCACATCATGGATGGGATGTCTTGGAAAGAACTGGCAGCGAAGAACCGCATCGAAAGCCGGTACACCGGTAATACCCCTTGGTTCAACCAGGCTGAGTTGCAGACTGCCGTTCGTGCAACCCAAACTATCAAGTCCATGGTTGCCGACGAAGAGAGCTATTCGACGACCGGTGACTACGAATAAGTGGTCCGACGCTTTGCGTTTCGCGTCATCGTTCAAGAGGTTACGCCTGCTCGGGGGCTACGCTTTGGCTGTGTTCATCTAGGCTGGCTAGTTCAGCCAAGGCCGAAGCAATTCGACGAACAGATACACGGCCGAAACCAAAGAAAGTAGAAATGCGAAGACGACGGCTAGCAGGGTGAGCCAAACGGCGAAATGCTCTCGACCTTTGACTCCATCTTGCTTCATGCCTTTTCGATAGGCTGACCACGCCATGCCCAGTGCTTTGAGGAGTCGCCTGGAGAACGAGTGAGCTTTGGTGCCACTTTGCGGCGGCTGGTAGGGGTTCATCGATTGAGAACTGGTTGGGTAAGTTCAGGCGTTCATTCCGCTGAGTCGATCGCAAGCTGTTGATTTAGGAAACCAAGTATCTTCTTTTCGTATTCGTCCGGCGAGTGCTTTGCTAGGTCTTCATGGGCGGCTCCCTCAACAATCCATAGTTTCTTTGGTTGAGATGCTGCTTGGTGCATTGATCGCGTCTCCCGTTCCGTTGTGTGTTTGTCATTCGAACCTGAGATCAAAAATACAGGGCAGCCCACGTCCGCGATGTGTTGGATCGGTTGCAAGTCCTCCGCCGGAATACCAAGGCGCGGTTTGAGTTGGACGAGCAGGATCTTGGCAGGTAACCAAGAGAGCGGGCCGAGTATCGCGTCGACGCGATTGTGTACGGCAGCCTCAATGTTGGGAAACACAGATTCGAGGACCATTGCATCGACGTCCAGAGGAGTCGCAAGAAGAGCCGCAGCTCCGCCTAGCGACACGCCAATCACGGCGACGGGCTCATCAGGAATCATTGCCTTGGCGAATTGAACAGCGGCCTGCACGTCGTACTTTTCAAGGTGTCCCAGCGTGATGTTCTCGCCCAAGCTTTCGCCGTGTGCTTGCAAGTCGATCATCACGGTTGCGTACCTTGCATGATGGAGCATCTTGGCACGAGCCAACATGGAAGCACGTGTTCCTCTGATTCCGTGCAATAGAACGACGACGCCCCTTGGATCGCGTGGCTCGGTATACCAGCCATGAATCCTCGCGCCGGACCGACTATCGGTCTCGAATGCCGAAGCGTTGAGTTCGACCGGGGGCGGGCCAACTTGTTGATGTCTCGGTGCAACAAGCAAGCTAGCGACGAACCAAGACGACAGCAGCCCAAAAGTCAGCAACAGCCAAGTGCCGATCAGCATCCTTCGTCGCCAAGTCCGCGAACGACCCATTTCCCTCGAACACACCCGGCGTCTGTTAGGCGTAGGTCCAACCGCAGTGACTACAAACCATCAAGTCCTCAGGCATCGCGATACCGCAGGAAAGGCAAGAGTCACTTTCAGTTTCGGATTTGGGACTATCGCTAGAAGCTCTCGTGCTAGCTTGCAGCTGTTTTGCAATCTCTAGGGCTCTTGTTTCGTAGTCCGTCGGGACTTGGACTTTGATCCCTCCCAGAGCTGCAGATAGCGCCCATTCCATGGCTATCACATGCTCGTCGGCGAGCCTGGCAGGGATTTCATTTTGATCCAACAGCATCAATAGCATATCCGCACGTGATCGATGATCAAACGATTGAATCGTCGTGTACTTAGTCTCATGCATGATCGACTCCTGTGATTGTCCAAATGCTTGCTAGGATTGGCGTTGGAAACGTGCCTCAGTCACTCGTCGGACCTCCACTATTCTACCTGGGAATCGGTCGAGAACCTGGGAAGACTGAATGGCTTGTTTGAGGGGCCGATTTTCTCCTGTTTTGAGGCGAGTGTTTGATGTTGTTTTTTTTGGGAGGGGCTTCTCGAACGGGCAAATCCTGGATTGCGAAGCAGATTTTGCAACGAAATTCGATTGCCTGCCTTTCGCTTGATTGGCTTGTGATGGGATTCACAAACGGCATGCCCCAGTGCGGCATCCACGACAAGCTCATGCCTCATGAGATTGGAAACCGCATGACACCGTTTATTGAAAAGATGTGTGAGAGCATGATTTGGGTGGGGGATGAATGCGTCATCGAAGGAGAGTCGGTCCTTCCGGCACTCACGCGACGACTGAGTGAAAAGCACCCAGAGCAGATCCGTGCTTGCTTTCTTGGATATGCCGATGCCAACGTGCGAAAGAAGGCAGATGAAATCCAAGCACTTTCTACCGGCGATCACGATTGGTTAACAAACGAGTCCAGCCAATTCATTCTCGAGCATGTTGAGAACATGATCGACTTCAGTTCGATGTTGAGATCAGAGTGCGATTTGCATCAACAGTCTTATGTTGAAACGTCAGGGGACTTCCTGGCTGCACAGGCTACTGCCATGGAAGTATTGGAGGCGTGATTCGTACCTCATTCACCGACCGGTCGCGAACCTTCGATGCGAGTGAAGACAATGGTCCTTGGCTCGCCACCTTTCCCTGATAGGAATTTGGTTGGACGCTCATTGGGGCCACCTCCAATGAGCAAAAGTGTGTTTCCCTCGAGACGATAGAGGCATTGGTTGTCGGAAAGAGGGCCTCGAGAGCTTCGACGTTGTCGCCAGTCCATGTGATTTTCGGGTAGCGTTTTGGAGAGGTGCAACTTGCAAGTCCATTGAGGCATCCGCTTTTCATTTAAAATACTGAATAGCTTGGCTTCATCACCATCAATCTTCATCAGAACGGATTGGTTGGGCGCAAGATCGGCGAGCCAGGATCCTTCCAGAAGCTCTAAACACGTTTCAGGATCCCGTTGTTGTTGGGAATCGGGAACGGCTGTGATCATCGCTAGTGCGAGAAACGTTGTGAACATTGGAACGTCATGCTTGGTGGAACTGGAAACGCGAGCTTGCTAAAGAATCCAGCGAGAGCGTTCAAGATATCTTCGGTGGCCGAACAGCAATATGCAACAGAGTCCCGCATCCAACGATGAGAGCAGGGCATAGCAGGTCCAGCTCGAATTCGAAATTCATCAGGATGACATCGAGGCGTAAATATCCGTAGCCGATGCTGGCGAAATAGAGCGAGAAAAGCGTTCCTAAGACACAGGCGGGCAGGGCGAGCTGATATCGTGAAGCGCGTGCCGCCAAACGTGTCGGGGCAATGAACGAAATCAGAATTCCAAACATGCCACCCAAAATCGAGATTGGTACAAACTCTCGGATCAGAGCGGGCAGAGATTCACCAATGGCTAGGCCATTGAATACTTGCAATCGGAATGCGAAATAGAGCGGCGCGACGAATGCGAGCAGGATGCCGATCGCGACAGCATGGAGATACGTTTTCGAAGTGCGCTGAGCATACATCTCCGTTTCGGTGATGTCCGCGGGAGGATCGAAAGGATTCACGAGTTTAGGCCACCCAGCAGATGTATTGCTGCCGCTTTACCTTTATCCATTGCATGCCATGCGAATTACATGGGCAATTGCTGTAGCGCAGACGCCGGGATCCATACTTGCCATCGCGCCGCATCGACCGGTCCTGATTCCGTCGGCCACCTGTTCAGTGGCCAAAGGCAAATGAATGAATACGGACTTGGTTTGGAATCCAAATGAGTGGCTGTAATGCTGTGACAAATACAGTGATGCATTGCAAAGATAGGTGCCCGCATGGTGTGAAACCTCAGCGGGAATTCCTGCTTCGATTAACTGTGTCGCCATTGAGGGCAGAGGTAACGGTGAGCGATATGCCTCCGGTGCACCTTCGAGGAGAGGCGAGTGGTCGGTGCGAACGTTCAGGCCAACGGACTCAAGTTTGATCACGCTGGAACCCGGCGATTGGCCGAGATGAACTGCCAGATCGAAATCGGCTTGTAGGTCCTGTCGCAGACGCTCACTCATTTCGGAGAGGTCAACGGGGTAACGACGCGTGATCAAATCGATGTTCGCGTCTTCAAAGTCGCGTGTGAGAGCGATCAGTGCTAGCCAGCTGCTATTCTTTGGCCAGCGCTCGTAGGGCTCAAAAGCAGTCAGCAGGACTTTAGAAGCCAATATTCTCTCGCTTTGGTTTGCCTGTTAAGTGAGAAAGCGTTGTTCAAGCTTTGCCATCGAGCAAAGGTGGGATTTTCTCGCCGGCAGGGATGAATTTCATGGAGATGGAGTTTACGCAGTGACGGACATTCTTGTCGGTCAAACGTTCTCCTTCAAACACATGACCTAGGTGGCCGTCGCAGGTTGAACAAACGATTTCGACTCGATGTCCGTCAGCGTCCGGCAACCGAGAGACGGCACCTTCGATCTCGTCGTCAAAGCTCGGCCAGCCACAATGACTAATGAACTTGTCCTTCGAGCGGTAAAGCGGAAGGTTGCAACGTCGGCAAACATAGGTTCCGGCGTCCTTCGTCATCGTGAAGCCACCGGGGCCGGGACGCTCGGTACCCTTATGAAGGATGACATGGGCTTCAGCGTCGTTCAGTTCGTTATATGCGGGCATGTTCGAGCTTGAGATCGAGCAGATAGGGGAGAACTTATCAGCACTATTGTTTGTTTTCGGAAACCGTGCCATCGAATTTTCGATCGATTGCGATCATCAACGCGGTATTTGCGCGTGACGCCATCGAGAAAGGCGCATGAAAAACCCGCTCACCAAGGACAAGGCGACCCTGATGAGCGGGGCTGTGCTCGCTGTTGATCCAAACCGACATGGCGTCAGTCGATCAGCGAGTGGGGTGACGATGCTCGCGAGCAACGTCCGCCGACAGTGCTAACGGAAGTCACCCCGTTGGCTAGTACAGCATAAATCCACTTGCTCACCTCCTTTCAGTCAGATTTGGCGATACTCAACCCAGGAGCCAAAAGAAGGGATCGAGCAACGCACGAAATAGTCCATCGCGACGCGTAATCGCGAAACTGTCATTAGTATCTGCTACCAGTTGTACAATGACAACAAAAAACTCAGCGTATCCGCATTCGCATCATCGATGACAGCTCAGCAAGCTGCTTCATCGAATCACAAAATGCGGTGTATCGAAGTCGTGGTCGCACGTCGTCGTTGACCGCTCGGCCGCCAAGAATCAAAGGTGTATCTTCGCCGATCGACGAGGCAACACGGTTTTGTTCAGCGACAAAAATCGGCACGTTCTCAACATGCGAAACACTCATCCATACCAACGCGGGTTGGTAGTCATAGCAAGCCTGGACAAAGCTATCCGCCGGAAGGTTCGCGCCCAGACTTGTCGCTTTCCAGCCGATCTCGCGAAGCGTGAGTTCGACCAAGGCGGTCGGTAGTTGATACATATCACCGCCGGGAGCACCTCCAATGGCAACCGGTGCGTCATCGTGAGGCGGCGTTAGGTCACTTCTCAATTCATTAATCAAACGGATGCAAATGTCGCATCCACGTCGTTCTTGGTAGGCGTCGATATCACGCTGCACCCAAGCGAGACCCAATCCCTTCATCGCGTCGGTGATGAGGAATTCAGCCGCTTCGTAACGTGTGAATCCAAGATTGATCTGGCGGCTTAGGGCCTTGCGGCACGACTCCTCATCGCCTTGCACGAGAGCTTCGCGAAAAGCCATCTGCTCAGGATGCGTTCCCCCGGGCACGTTCGAAGTTCGGCCGACATGCAGCTTGGGAAGCCCAAGGATATCAG
>JBCCKZ010000253.1:0-7568 GCA_039027135.1 Planctomycetota bacterium | reverse complement strand
TTCACAAACCTGAAACGCGCTAGGGACGAGCAAGACGCTTTCAACCTGGCCCAGTTGTACAAGTACAAATCAAGAGCGACCTCTGCCGACGCAACTGGACAACTGAAGTCACAGACCGGCAAGGAAGCCATGGATGCATTCGACGCCGCTTCCGAAGATCTCTTGAGCCAGGTTGGTGCAAGACCGTTGCTCAAGACCTCAGTCATAGGCACGCTGATTGGTGATGGGCGTACATGGGATGAGTTCCGCTTGCTTCATTTTCCGAGCCGAGCCGCTTACGAGTCCTACACCAAGGCCGTCAAAAATCTGGCTGACGTCACCAAGCTAAGGAACGCTGCAATCGATGACTCCTATGTCATGAAAGTTGAAACGATGTCACTTGCCAAGCGGATCGCGTTATCACTTGCCACCTCCGTGGTGGATCCGAAGGAACCCGAAACAGGTACGGAAGCGTCGACAAAAGAGCAACAAGACGAACCCTAGCGCCCATTCTAAAAGTTTTTTATCGAAGAAGACTCCCGACGACCAAGCCAGTTGGACGACACGGCTCGCCTGCAGTGTCGATGGTCACGCGACAAAACAATTTGTCCGGAAGTTCTCAATGATTCGCAAGCTAGTTCTGATCGTTATCGACACGGATTGGTCAACTGTCGTTGATCGATGAATCATAACAGCCAAGCCGAGCTAAAATATGATCGACACGTCCGGAAGAGCTTGCTGAAGCCCCCGTTTTTGCTTTTGATTCAGTGGCGGGCTGTTGCCCGAGATGTCGAGCTCCCGTAGCGACTTACAGTCGCGGAGCTTAATGAGTCCACCAAAGGTGAGCCTTCCGCCTTCAACCTTTAACGTGTGAAGTCTGGGTAGCTTGACGAATGCTTCGAGTTGCTTGTCAGTGGCTCCGCACCATCCGACCGCAAGTCGACCAAGGTTCTGCAACCGACCAATGGATGCCGCCGACTCGTCGGTCAATCCCTTGGTGCTGGCGATGGAAAGATACTTCAGCTTCGGAAAACTCTCACAGACAACAGCGACTCCCGATGGCTCGATGTTGGATCCCCAAAAAGCAGCCGTCTGCACATTCACGAGCTTGTTTAGCTTCTCAAGCTGGCTCGTCGAAAAGGTTGCGTTGGCGAAGTGCAGATTTGTGATCGCCAATTGTTGAGCTAGAACGGCGATCGCCTCGTCCGTGACGAATCTCTCATGAAACGCCACGCTTGTAAGTTGGTTTAAATCGTCTCGCTTCCAGTTGGTGGCTATTTTGAGCAAAGGATCAAGCTCATGGCCGGGCATTGCAGCCGGACCACTGGCTCCTGGCTCCTTGGCTTCTATCGTCGCTGCAACGGAGTTCCGGTCGGGTGGATCAAGCGTTTGTTTGTCATTGACCATCGTGGTGTCTTTGGACGAGCCGTCATCTACAGCCAGATCAACCGTTTTCAGTCTTGGGCAGTCTGATGCAACCCGGTTCCTCATGGCCTCTTGAATGGCGTTCCGCTCGTACTGAGAGAATGTAGGGGCTACGTATTGGGTTTGCACGAGTGCAGCGGCGGCCTTCCGAGAAGCCTCGAGAGAGAGTAGCGAGCCATCCTTCATTGCTGACAATGCTTCAACAAAAGACTTCGCCGATCTCGTTCTTGATGCGAGGCGTCGTTCACCGGATTCGACGGTCTTGTCATGTGCTTCACGCTTCGCCCTTTGCCTTTTGTATTGCTCCAGATCGTTCGCATACTCAGGAATCCCTTCGGGCAGGCGGTAGATCTCAATCGGCGTCCCCGTTACTGACTGACCTTCGTTCCTTACAAAATCGAAGCTGCCGAGAATCGTGACTTGATTCCGCTCGAGCCGGGGACCTTGAAAATAGAGGTCTTGGAAAGCCTCCGGGCAGTAGATGATTTTGTTCTTCACGAAGACGGCCTTGTCTTCGATCCGATGGGTTCGTCCGACGATAAGAGTGTCGCCCTGCGGCTTTTCAGGGGGTGATCCGACACGGGGGGCCTACGGGATATCGATTCCAAGATCTTCCAGGGAAGCAGGTAATGGCGGCAGCGAAAGAGTTCCGGAATAGCTTGCCAGTTTGCTCTCTAGATCCGCCTGAGCGTCAACGTGTTCCTTTTCCAATCTGTCAAGCTCGTTGACTGACCACGTACGAAACTCGCGCGTGAGATTTAAGTGAGCCCGAATCTTCTTCGCATTTCTCGAGAAGCTGTTCGCGACTTCTTCGGCTCGGTCTTTGACCGTTTCTTGATCTGCGATGGCTCTCCGCTGGCGGTCGCGTCGAGCTTCAACTTCCCAGTCCGTTGCGCGCCATTTTTTGAGCAAGTCTTTGATGTCGGCCTCCGCGATGGGACCTGACTGCCGGGTGGAATAGCCACGGTATCGGCCGCTCTTAACATACTCACGGATCGCAGCATCTCTCAGACTGATTGAACGGTGCGTTTTGCTTTCGGGGCCCTTGTACTTTGGTGCATTGATCATCTCTCGAAGCAACGCCCTGGCATCTTCCAGAGCGTCAGATTCATTTTCGAGGACAGTGGCAAGCTTGTCTGGTACTCGACTCAGGAATCCCGCAATCTCCGGACAAAATTCAACGAGCTTCAATCGATCTTCGGTCACCGCAGGATCCAGCTCCGCGACGTCAGTCAATTTCCAGGCAATCCCCCTCTCATCTTTCGATGCAAGCGAAAGTCCGACGCTGGTAATGATGCTATTGCAGGCTTGCAACTCGTCAACGAGTTCACTCAGATTCAGGATTGCTATAGCGGTAGAAGCATTGTTGAATTCATCGATGGTGATTCTACATTCCTCAACCTTAGACGCTCCGAAATCGGATCGAATCAGCATGGAGGCGGCACGCTGATATTCGCTAGGAATCTCCCAGAGGGCGACGGCTGATTTGACTCGAGTCTCAAAATCTCCGCTCGCATTAATCGCGGATTGGGAGCTTCCACCACCTTGTTTTCCACATCCATGGAAACAAAAGGAAGAGGCGAGTATCAGGATTGCGCAAATGCGATTCATGGCTTCTTGATCATGCTGATCCGGGTATCCAAGTCGATGCAACATTGAAGTCCGAGTGCATCGAGGATGCAAGGCGAGCAGTACAGGGACATACATTTGTTGGCAACGAACGTCTGAGAAACGGGCCGAAATCTACTCATCTCAAACGCCCATGGCGACACTGTTCCATTTGTCCACGTTTCGTCAGAGTCCGACGTTTTTCGGTGGGTACTTCTTCAAGGTCATCAGGTCGGCTCTCGCCTCGGCCCCAAGAGACGCTAGCCATGCATTACGACGATGGCCGACGGAGAGCTCTTCTTTCGGGTCAATGTATAGGTTGAAGAGCCAAGGGGCAGTGCCAACGTCCTGTAGCAACGCCATGTCGATGTGCATGAAGGTCGACTGCGGAAGCAGTACCTTTTGATGCCACTTGTATTCACGCATGCGCAACGCTGTCAGGTCGCTCTTCCACCAGAAAAACACACACTCGCGATTCGACTCGCCTTCTTCGTGAAGGAGGAAGGAAGTCTGGTCGATGCCATCGATATAGAGATTCTGTGGCAGTTGAGCGTCCGCACCCGCGAGATGGACGGACGTATTAAAAAGGTCCATCAAATCAAATACTCCGTCACTCACTCGGCCGGGAGAAATCATCCCTTTCCAAAAAGCGATGCCGGGAACCCGAACGCCACCTTCCCATGTCGTACCTTTGGCGCTCCGAAACGGTGTGAAGCCAGCATCGGGCCAAGCGTCCATTTGAGGACCGTTGTCAGAGGTTACAAAGACGAAGGTGTTTTCGAGGACGCCTGCTTCTTCGATCGCTCCCACAAGCCTGCCGATCAGCAAGTCGACCTCACACAGACTGTCCTTGTAAGCGTATTTGCTCGCACTTTTTCCTTTGAACTTGGGATTGGCGAAGTTATCCGTATGTACCTTCATGAAGCAGTGTTCGAGGAAGAACGGTTTGTCCTGTTTCGCTAGCTCCTTAATTCTCGAGACCGAGAATGCAGCGAGTTGCTCATCAGCCAAGGCCATCTCTTCGAGTGACTGAACCATAGAAATCGCTTTGGTTTCTTCGCCATCGAATCCGTGGATGAGTGCGTGCTCAGCACCGATCGATTCGTAACGACTGAGTTTTTCCTGATCGAGTGCGAGATCCGGGTAGCGCACGACGATCGCACCAAAACCTTGATTGATTATTCGCTGGTGACTTGCCGGAGTGAAGTCCTCTGCCAATAGATTGTCTCGGAAGTAGTTTTCACTGCCCTGACATGGAGATGGCAATGGGTTCTCATATCGATGTGTTTCACGACTGTTTTGATCAAGTCGAAGACCCCAGAGTCGCCGGACGAACCGTTCATCCACTCAACTCAATTCTGTTTCTCGTCGTCTCCGCGGTCATTGCTGGTGCAGACGGTCCCGACGAAATCGAAACGTTCGGAGATGAGAAGATCGATTGGCTCTCGAAGTTTGCTGACTTCGAAGCGGGCATCCCGTCTCACGACACGATCACAAGAGTGCTCTCACTGATCAAGCCTGCCGAGTTTCAAAAGGCACTTCTCCAGTGGCACTCCCATCTCTGCGAAGCGGCGTGCCTGATGGAAGCAGAGGGCGATTATCCGATCCACGTTGCGATTGACGGCAAGACGGCGCGAGGGTCCTACACCGATGTGGAGAGATCAAATGCGATTCATATCGTCAGCGCTTGGGCTACGGAGAACGGAGTCACACTTGGGCAGACTGAAGTCGATTCCAAATCAAATGAAATCACAGCGATTCCTGAACTGCTGGAGATGATGGACCTGCGAAATACTATCGTGACCCTTGATGCACTGGGATGCCAGAAGTCAATTGCAGAGAAGATCATCGACGAGGGCGGTGACTATCTGTTTGCGGTCAAGGACAATCATCCGACGCTTTGCAAGGCGATTGCCGATCACTTTGAATTGGCTCATGAAGAGGGCTTGCGTGCCCACGGCGTTCGCTCGAAGACAATGAAGCAGAGGCAGGCCGGCCGGGACGAAGAACGATTCTACGCGACCTGCCCGATCCCCGAGTCTCTCAGAAAACTCACCGATCAGTGGAAGGGAGCGACGAGCATCTGCCAAGCGATCACATCGACCGAACGACGTGGTGAGCACTTCGGAGACGTTCGCTACTATCTCTCGAGTCGCAAGCCGAGCGTGGGCGAGTTCTCAAACTGCTCGCGTCGTCACTGGGGAATCGAGAGCATGCACTGGGTTCTCGATGTTGTGTTTCACGAAGATTCAAGCCGCCTGCGAACCAAGAATGCAACTTCAAACATGAGCTTCGCAAGGCGTTTCGTTACCACGCTGCTCAAGCGAGACACTACGAAGAAGAGTCTTCGGAGGAAACGAAAAATAGCCGGCTGGAACACTGAGTTCCTTCAAAAACTCCTATTCCCAGCATGATTTTGGTGCGATCGTCGTGGAGCAGAACGAGGTTGACCGCTTTGCGAAATCCACTTTCGCGCTGATGGACAAATAAGACACTCTCCAATTGGGGCAGTGCTGCGACAGACACGACTTCGGTCGCGTTTCCGCGTCCGACGGTGCCGGTGAAGGGCACGAATGCGGAATCGCCGATTCTTTTTCGGATCGACATGACGCTTCCATCGACGGCAATGCTCTGCTGTGCGACATCAATCCCACGGAGTTCCGGGTTGGTTCGGATTTTCGGGTGGCAGATGAGTCTTCCATCGCGAGCGTCAGCGACACACATGTAACCCTCGTTCGGCAGGGTGACCTCCTCGATCAAGGACTGCAATTGATTCCAGCTCGAACTTCCGAAATCGACCGATACGATATCGGAGCGACTGCGAATGAGCTTGCTCATCTGCTCTGCAATCAGCCGATTATCACTGACAACCTGATTCCGGACGATTCGTTGGACGCTGGCTCGAACCCAAAAGGCACCTCCAACCAATGCAATTGTCAGGCAGACGACTTGCAAACCGGACAGCATTTCGACGAGCAGTGATTTCTTGGTGATCTGCACTCGATTTACTCCAAAATCTCAACGACGTCCCACATTGCATCGTAGGCAGACTCACCGATCGCGGTAATGGCAACGAGACAGACGACCACGATCAGCGAAAGAAGTACTGCGTACTCGACGGCGGACGTCGCCTGTTCGTCATCGATAAGTCGGCGCAAGAATTCCATCGAGATACCCCGCGATGAGATCGCGAACATTGCCTGCAGCGGACGAACCTCACCGCTCCGCGCAGGGATATACGTCATTCAGTGTGTGATTGGAAAACCACACTCGGTAACTCTGGCGAAACGCGACGTCTTGGTCCGTATGGGAGACCTTTATCAATCAAACCGGTCGGCGGGGAATCAACTCGCTTCGCCAGTCGTTATGCGTTCCGAACTCAGTCCGTAGGCAGGAGCACCCACAGCTCCGGTCGACCGACGTTGCAGTGCACCGCTCGGACGAGCATGCCCATGCATGCCCAGGAAACGAATAGAGTCATCCGGGCGGCGTGCCAGGCGACGGGACTACTGACGGTGACACTAGCCCGCCGGTTTTCCACACTCGGCACCGGGTGAAAAATCGTTTCGATCAAAGCCGATCGGCGTGGTTCATCATCTTGCCATGTATCCAACGTTCTCAGCGTTCTCTCGAAATCATCGAATGCAATACCAGACCTCACGAGCTTACCGTCAATCGCATGAGAAGCTTGTCGACTGAGCGTCGGAAGTGTTAACAGGCCGGCAAACGTCCAAAGCGTGAATCCAAGACAAGTCATCGTCAGTGCCGCCACGCTGTGGACGCCGGCACCAGGAAGTATTGCTGAAAGTGCGAATCCAGCAACGACCCAAGCGAACGCCAGGATTAAACCACGCGTGCGGCTTCCGCTCTGGATCGCCTCACAACGCCTCGCAATCACAATCGCCAGTTGATCCACCGAGAGCGACGACAACATGGCTGAGGGCAAGACAATTGTCTCCCTGCCAGGCAGTCCGACCACGCCACCGGTGAAGCCGATGTCGTGATGTGTAAGGACTGCAACCGGACGCGACTGCCAGCCCCAAGTTGCGACGATCGCTTGTGCTCGTTCGACGTTCGTTGAATCGCTCGTTGACAGCCGTCGCAAGCCCCCAACCGCCCTCGCAATTGGAAACTGAAGGCTGACCAAAAGGAAAGCAACGATCCCGATCGCTAACATTGCACCAAGCAGTCCTGCCGAGCGTCCCCAAGCGAGGACGAACAAGCTGATCGTCGTGAATAGAAATGCTTGGGAAACGGCACCGCGGAACCAACCCGCTAGAAATTTTCCGAAGGAGAGAGAGTCGGGTCGCCAGAGGTTGGGAAGCAAAAAGCCGCCAGCGAAATCCAACGGAAAAAGCGCAGCGATCAAAATGCCAACGAGCATCAAAAGTGATGTGAAATCGTTGGAGCTCCACGACGCGGAACCCGGTAACACGTCAAGGGGAATACCCAACCACAATAACGCCGCACTCGCGAGCACGATCGTACCGACACCGAACATGCCGAGCAAAAGGCGGGCGCGAGCATAGGTCATTGGTCAACTCCACGCGAGCATG
>JBCCKZ010000252.1:0-7573 GCA_039027135.1 Planctomycetota bacterium | reverse complement strand
CTGAGATTCTCGGATAGGCACTTAATCCGAAATTGAAAGGCTGGTATGACAAAGCTTTTTACGAGGACAGCCATCGCATTGGCACTGGTCACGTCAGTGACCGTTGTCTTGGCGGCGAAACGAAAAAATCAATCCCAACGCGACTTAGCTGGTTTTGGATCGAAGCATGAATTCGTCGACCAAGGTGAGACGCGCACTTACTACGTAGCAAGGCCGAAGAACGAGCCCGAGAAAAGAAAGCTACCAACGGCATTTTGCTTTCACGGAGGAGGAGGCAACCTAGAGGGGCTCAGACCGATCGTCTTGCGGCTACAGGATGCCGGATTTCAAGTGATCACTCCCCTCGGGCTCGATGGTCATTGGAATGACGGCCGCCTGACTAAAAAACATGCGGAACAGGACAGGACAATCGATGACACGGCATTCGTGCAACGCATCATCGAACGCACGCCAACGATCGATCGAACACGAGTCTATGCCTACGGAGTTTCCAACGGTGGCATGTTGACTCATCGTTTGGGTATCGAGAAACGCCAGCTATTCACCGCCATCGCTTCGGTCGCCGCTCCACTTCCGAAAGTCCAACAAGCCTGGCGTTCAACGCCGCATGGCGAACCATTACCTCTACTATTTATCATGGGAACAGATGATCCATGGCTACCTTTCAATGGTGGTAAGGTCGTGACGAACATGGCCCCTCGATTGTTCAGCAACGATCGCGATTGGGGGCAAGGCGAGGTTCAATCGGCAGATGAAACCATCAACTTTTGGTTGAAGAAGAACGGGCTGACATCGATGGCTGCCGGTGAAGCCGACATCCAAGACCTAGATCCTTTGGACGGTTGTAAAGCGGTCCGGAAAAGTTGGGCAATGCAAAACAGACCGGTTTTGCAGTACATCGAGGTCACTGGAGGTGGGCACACCGTTCCAGGAGCCGAGTATCCGGAAGGTCAAGCAGCCTGGCTTGAAAGGGTGTTTGGTAAAACCTGCAGAGATTTCAATACAGGAGATGAGCTAGTTAGGTTTTTCAAACAACATCCGCGCGACTCAGAGTAGATTTCCTGGGTATCCAAACTGTGCCTAGGTGACCAAAAGGTGCTTTCTTGTCGGAGTTTAGATGGGCTTTAGCATTACAATCCAATGATCAACAATGAGCCCTCACTCGAAAGATTGAGAAGAAAGGAATCACAACATGAAAGCTATGGTGCTCAAAACATATGGTCCCAACAGCACCTTTGAGGAAGTTGAGGTCATTAAACCCGATTTTAAACCCGGGCACGTCTTAGTCAGAATCGCAGCGTCCAGTGTCAACACTGTCGACACCATGATTCGAAATATGGGAAGAGACTTACCTTTGTCTCCCGAGACACCGGCAATCCTCGGCATGGACTTCGCTGGAACGGTTGAGGCAATTGGCGACGATGTCGATGGATGCGGCGTTGGTGATGAAGTCTATGGCTGCGCCGGTGGACTGGCAGATCTTCCGGGAACGCTCGCTGAGTACATCTTGGCAGACGCTAACTTGATCGCCAAGAAGCCAAGTAAGCTATCAATGCGTGAGGCAGCAGCGTTACCGTTGGTAGCGATCACCGCTTATGAAGGTCTTGTCCGGGCCAGCGTCCGTTCGGGCCAAAAGGTGTTGGTCCATGGCGGCTCGGGAGGTGTGGGACACGTCGCGCTCCAACTTGCCAAGCACATGGGAGCGGATGTTTACTCGACAGGCGGTGGCGAGAAACAAATGCGAATGATCGAGAACCTTGGTGCCACAGCAATCAACTATAAGACCGAGTCGGTCTCCGACTACGTAGTCAAGTATACCGATGGAGCTGGGTTCGATGTCGTCTATGACTCCGTAGGTGGCTTGAATATGCTCAACTCTTTCGAAGCTGCCGCCTTAAACGGACACGTCATCACCACGGTTTCAATGTGCGAGCTTGATCTAACGGCCGCTCATTTTAAGGGACTATCGATTCATGTCGTCTTTATGCTTATACCTATGCTGCATCATTTCAACCGAGCTGATCACGGGGAGGCGCTTAAGATTATCGCGCAAGCGGTCGAATCTGGAGGACTCAATCCGATACTTGATGAGCCGAGATTTACGGTGAGCGACGTCGGTGGTGCCTACGCCAGGCTGGAGAGCCGAAAGGCAATGGGAAAAGTCGTTATCGACAATGAGTGGTGATCAATGACTCCCCAGCTGACTGACAAGCAAGCATCCAAAGATGAATTTTCGGCCGCCCCTTTTCAAAATCTGAATCACGGTTACCGGAACACCTTTCAAGCTGGAAAGTTAAGCATTGGCTTGGTGGTACCGATCGAGAACTACGACACCGGTCCTGTACCAACGATGCACAGGCATGTCGAAAGAATCCAGCTAGCTGAACAACTTGATTTCAGCGCTGTATGGATTCGAGATGTACCCTTTAACGTACCCTCGTTCGGTGATGCTGGTCAGACATACGATCCATTTGTTTATCTGGGATTGTTGGCAGCAAAAACGCAGACGATCGCCCTTGGAGTCGCCAGTGTCATCTTACCGCTCCGGCACCCAGCTCACGTTGCCAAGGCAGCCGCCACGGCCGATCAACTATCGGATGGTAGGTTGATTCTGGGCGTTGCGTCTGGTGATCGCCCGGATGAATATCCAGCTCTGAATTTGTCATACGAAGATCGTGGTGCTCGTTTTCGAGAGAGCATCGACTACATACGGCAAATGGGCGATGACTGGCCGGCGTTCGATAGTTTCTTTGGCACACGGACGGTTGCCTTGGATATGCTTCCAAAGCCGACCGCCGGAAAACTGCCACTGCTAATCACCGGTGGAAGTCAACAGGACGCCGATTGGCTAGCGAGACACGGAGACGGCTGGATGCTCTATCCGCGACCCGCCAATGTTCAAGAGTCTGTGATCCGTGAATGGCGAAGCAACTTACAATCGCTCAAACGATCAAACCAACCGATACTTGAGCCCCTCTATGTGGACCTCACGAAAAAGGCCAGCTCAGCACCGACACCAATCCACCTCGGATACCGACTTGGAACGAATGCTCTGATTGACTACCTGCGAACTCGAGAGAGCATCGGAGTGAATCATGTCGCTATCAACTTGCGTTTCAATCAAGCTGACGCTGAAGAGACGATGTTAAGAATCGCCGAGGAGGTGCTGCCAAACTTCGCCAACGGAACTCGATCAGAATAGAGATGGAACAAAAAACAATACTGATCACCGGTGCAACCGATGGCATCGGTTTCGAAACCGCAAGAATGCTCGCATCACTTGGACATCACGTTCTTTTGCACGGCCGCAGTCCGGAGAAACTTCGTTCTGTCCACGAGGCACTCAAATGCATCTTCGAAACTGGAAGTTTCGAGACCTACATCGCAGATCTATCAGAATTAGCAGAGGTCGACGAGCTAGCCGAACGTGTCAAAGACAGCCACTCCGGCATTGATGTGTTGGTCAACAACGCGGGTGTTTTTGTTACGCTACAACCAATTACCGATGACGGTCTCGATGTTCGCTTTGTTGTTAACACGATCGCGCCTTATCGACTATCAAAAAAGCTCCTCTCCTCGATATCGCTGGATGGCCGAATAATCAATCTATCTTCCGCGGCTCAATCGCGCGTCAACATGAACGCACTCATTGGTCAGGTTCATCTGCCGGATGGCGAGGCATACGCTCAAAGCAAGCTCGCCATCACAATGTGGACAACAGAACTTGCCAAAGAGCTTGGAAGTTCTGGCCCCACGGTGATTGCCGTCAATCCAGGCTCATTCCTGGGAAGCAAGATGGTGAAAGAGGCCTATGGTCGCAATGGAAAGGACCTCAGCATCGGTGCAAGAATCTTGGTTGCCGCAGCGTTGTCGGACGACTTTGCGTCGGCAAGTGGTCGATACTTCGATAACGACACCGGCCAATTTGCATCCCCTCATCCTGACGCCCTTGACGACGCAAAATGCCAAAAGCTCGTCGAGGTGATTGAGTCGATTCTGCAGAAAACCTTGCCAGCCTAGACCGCCCAACACACCTGTGGCACATTGATCGTTGCAAACAGATACTCAGAAGAAGTGGTTTCCTGCCTTCACGATGGCCTATCGAGAGAACGTTGTCAGCTGACAAAAAGGGTTACAACGGGCCAAGATAGCAAGCCAACAATTTGTTTCGGCCGGCTCTAGCCGAGCCTCACCTGATACAAAACAGATGTTCTTCGCCTCGAATGAACAATTCGTCATCCACAGGTGCCGGTGTCGCATCGACACCTTCGCCCAACGAGTTCGTTCCAACAATCTCAAATCGATCACCCTCTCTAATGACCACGGTCGTTCCTCGCCGGCCGGTCAAATAGACGTATCCGCCCGCAGCGACCGGTGACGCATAGGTGCTGCTGATGCCGGGAACTCGGCTTGGTCCAAAGAGCACTTTACCCGTTCTCGCATCCACGCATGAAATTGTGCCATCTTTTCCTTTGTGGAAATAGACACGTCCGCCTGAGAGTGTCGGCGAAGCGATGTCAGGTGTGTCTCGTTCGATCGACCACGCAACCGATTCCGATCTCGTCAAATCACCTCGACCATCAAGCCGAAACGCGCCCATGAACGATCCTCTATGGCCGCTACCGACGATAGCCAAATCGTCGATCCAGACCGCTGAAGCGACCGGACGCTCTGTTTGTCCCGCGCTCCGCCAGAGTTCTTCACCACTATCCAAATCGTATCCACGTGCGTAGTTCTGCCCATTGATAACGACCTGCTGACCACTCGCGGTATCTACGACTAATGGTGTGGACCATTCGGTTGGCTCATCCCGTTTTGTTTCCCAAATTGTTTTGCCGGTCATCTTGTCTAGCGCATAGAGCGCCGATTGACCTTCGTGATCCCATGGCAAGAGAATCTTGTCACTCGCAATCGTTGGTGAGCTGCCTTCACCAAATCCGGCTCGTGTTGTCATCGGTGGGAAGTCCGAGCGGCTCCATTTCAAATCTCCGTCCATCGTGTAGCAATAAAGGCCTCGCGAACCAAACGACGCATAAACATGTTCACCATCGGTGCAAGGAGAAGCGGAAGCAAATCCGTTGGTACGGTGAGTACCTTCATGTGGCGTCGCGGTTATCGCACGCTGCTGCCAAAGCAGACTCCCGCTGTTCCGATCGAAGCAAAGCACTTCGAAGTGCAACTTCGGTTGGCTACCACCGCCACCTCCGCCGAAACCACGTTGACGTCCACCACCAAATCGATCTCCACGTCCTCTTTGTCTTTGTCCCGGTTGAGGTCGTTGATTTCGTTGACGATCAAAACCCTGACTGCCTAAGTCACGAGCGTCCGAGGCATTGGCATTTGGGTCTGCAGGAACTGCCGTCGTTACAAATACTCGGTCATCCCAAATGACCGGTGACGCTGATCCTTTGCCGGGAACCTTGACCTTCCATTTGACGTTCTCGGTATCGCTCCATTGAATTGGTGGGTCCGCATTGAAGGCGGCTCCGTTCCCAGTCGTACCACGCCAATGCGGCCAATTGTCGGCAAACGAAACGGAAGAAATCGCTAGGAAGACGAGCGTGAGTGGAATACGCATTGAGCTTCACACGTTGGGTGGTCTTGTTAGTGGCAAGCAGTTGTTGCTTCTAATTACTGTACTGTAGTGGTGGCTTCCAGCCGCCGGATCGTAGTGGTGGCTTCCAGCCGCCAGAGTTGTAGTGGTGGCTTCCAGCCGCCAGAGTTGTAGTGGTGGCATCCAGCCGCCGAATCGTAATGGTGGCTTCCAGCCGCCAAACCTTGGAAACCAATATTCTAATGGCAATCTTTGCCGGCGTGTCTTGCGGGCAATGGCGCTTCGAAGCCGCAACGACAAGACTATTGATGGCGGCTAGAAGCTAACACTACGACAAACAATGGCGGTTGGAAGCGAATACTTTAACCAGGAAATGGCGGCTGGAAGCCACCACTACATTCGGCAGATAGAAGCGGACACTACGGGTTAGGCCAAAATCTCTTTGGCGACGTTGCCGGCAACGTTGGTCAGACGGAAATCACGGCCAGCGTAGTTGTAGGTGAGTTTCTTGTGATCGAGACCGAGAAGGTGCAAAATCGTGGCGTGCCAATCGTGTGTATGCATCTTTCCGTCAACCGCTTCGCGACCGATCTCGTCGGTCGCACCGTAGCTGAATCCAGCCCTTACTCCACCGCCTGCCATCCAGGTTGTGTAACCCTTATTGTTGTGGCCACGGCCATTCCCCGATCCATGCGGCGTTCGACCGAACTCCCCCGCAAAGATGACAAGCGTATCTTCCAAAAGACCTCGCTGTTTCAGGTCAGCCAGTAAGCCGGCGATGGGCTTATCGACGGCCTGGCAAGACGCGGGCAACTTCTCTTGCAACAAAGAATGGTGATCCCATCCATCGGTGTTGACCTCAATGAACCTCACTCCCGATTCAATCATCCGACGTGCGATCAAACACTTCGTTCCGAAAGCGTTGGTCGCGGACTGACCAATTCCATACATCGCTTGCGTTCTATCTGTTTCTTGCGACAAGTCCATCACCTGCGGCATGGACGTCTGCATCTGGAACGCGAGTTCATAAGACTGCATGATGCCTTCAACTTGAGGTTGGTGAACCTCATTGTTGAGTTTGGCCTGATTCAAACGTGCCAACAAATCAAGCTGAGTCCGTTGAGCACGTCGGTCGAGCATCGTATTTCGGATGTTGGGAATCGCTTCCTCGGATCCCGCTCCACCTCCACGCCTTGAACCTGGTCCACCGCTTCTGCCACCCGACTCACCCTTTACCGCGTTGACACTTGTTGCTTCGTATCGGGCCGGCAGGAAGGAGCTTCCAAAACACACTTTGCCTGATCGCCCACCTTTACCCAAGACGACGAACCCGGGCAAGTCGGTGTTCTCGGTGCCCAAGCCATAGACTGACCAAGAACCCAACGAGGGCCTGACGAACTGCGAGGAACCAGTGTGGGCGGCGCGTTCTGCGGTCGGATGATTGGTTTGTTCGCAATGCATTCCGCGAAGCAGACAAAGATCGTCAGCGTGCCTAGCCACATTCGAAAAGAGGTCCGATATCCAGAGTCCACTTTCTCCACGTTGTTTGAAATTCGCGATAGGTCCCATCAGCCTACCGCTGCCTTGAGACTTACCGTCACCGCGAATCAAGTCTGGTTTGTAATCAAGCGTGTCAACGTGCGAGGGTGCTCCATTCATAAAGAGCATGATGACATTCTTCGCACGAGGAGCGAAATGCGTTTCCTTCGGAGCGAGTGGATTGTCGCCAGCCGCCAGTGAATCACGTGTTGCCATCGCGGCGAACGCGAGCGAACCAAACCCTGAATAGACTCTCTGAACAGCCTGTCGTCGATTGATTGTGTGCATGCTTTTCCTCTTGTATTGGTGGCTTCCAGCCGCCATTGTTTGTTCGGTAGTGGTGGCTTTCAATCGCCATCGCGTATTAGGTAGTGGTGGCTTCCAGCCGCCATCGCTTGTTCGGAAGTGGTGGCTTTCAATCGCCATCGAAATCGATATCCGCCCATATATCAGTCAATTCATTGGCTTCCAGCCGCCAAT
>JBCCKZ010000251.1:0-7604 GCA_039027135.1 Planctomycetota bacterium | reverse complement strand
CTGAAGTTGGCTTGGGATGATCCTCAATTAGCTGATGCTGAATTCTTGTTGTCGGCCGGGCGTCCAAATGAACTTCGTACCCACCGCCGTTCGGATCCGCTTCTTGAATAACTCCGAACTTGACGAGTCATTTGAAGAATGAGATTGCGTACTCGGCATCTTCACGACTGTAGACCTCGGAAGCTCTCGTCCTAGGATCGATGCAAGTCTCACGCAGGACGTCATCTGGGATTCCCGCCAATCCTCTGAAGCGTCGACTCTTATGGTCGACACCAGCATTCTGAAACGCCTCGGTGATACGCTTCTGCTGGGCTTCGCTATTCGCGTAGATCACCTCGTCTCGATGCGAGCATGCAGTAATTTCAAACAAGGGTGGACGGATCATATGCACGGCATGACACTCGAGGAGCTTAGGCATCCACCGAAGAAAGAACCCGAGCATCAAGACGCTGCAATGGATTCCATCAGCATCCGGATCCATCAGCAGGATGATTGTCTCGATTCGGCGGTGCGACACGTCTTGCGTGCCCGGGGGTAGGCCGAGCGACTCCGAGAGTGCGTTGAAATAGTGATTTTCGCGAACCTTTTTGAGAGCGGCCCTGTGGGCATTCAAGGGCTTACCTTGCATAGCCAAAACAGCCTGCGATTCGGGATCACGCAGCCTTGTTACCGCTCGCGCTGCAGAGTCTCCCTCCACAATGAACAATTCCCGAGTAGGCGTTGTCCTGGCCAGATCGTCAAATTGAGTGACATCTCTCACGCCAACAACCTAATGATGAGTAGACTTTCGCAACCCAGGAACTCTACGAAGCATACGCCGAGGGTCATTGGATTCCTTCCTAAAGCCTGTTCCGCAAATCGAAGTAAATCACAGCAAAATGCAAGGCAAATGCAGAGTCCAGAGTTGCAACAGACCCTGCGGAAACACGTCATTTGAACGCTGATCGACCTCGACTCGTAGCTCCTCAACAACGGTTGTCACAAACCGGAAACAGAGCATAATCCGCCCGGCAGGAGGCCGGGTTTCGATTGGCCCGCTCGTTTGTTTTTTTTTGATTATGACGTTTGGCAAGTTCGAGAGATTGCATTTGCCGTCAATGCTGCGTAGCGACGTAGAAAAAATCGACGAATGGACCATCCTTCATTTGGGGACGGCTTTCGTTTTTCATCGTCATTGTGATGGTGCGAGTAACGGGATGGCGTCCCCCAGAGAGAGTTTCTTCCGCGACCGAAATCCGATGTTCGTTGACGCCGATTTGGCGGCTTCGAGCCAGAATCCTTTTCTCTCCTCCCAAAATAGACACTCTTTAATTGGTTGGTTTTCTTCGCCGAATGCCACCCACGTGGACGAAGTCTGCCCAGTCACGTTGCTAATTACTTGAAAAAACCGCAAGCTTTCGAACATGCGATGCGTGACAAGTCAAACCAAGTAGTCATAAGACAAATTAATTCATGGCCCTGATTCGTTTCATAACATCAAGCTCGGCCTGGCTTTCCGCTTTGGTTTTGCTCGCCTTGCCCGTTCTTGCCGCACTAGATTACGGCGGCATTCTTTGGTGGACGCAATATGCATTGGCGTTAGGCGTTGTCTTCGCTTTTTGCTTGTCAATGGTCACGCTAAGCAACGAGTCCGCCTATGGTAAGCCAAGGCACCTGCTCATCCTCGCCCCGATGGCCCTGTGGTGCCTATTCACCTACTTCCAAAGCACGCCACTGGACGCCGGCCTCGTTGAAAGTCTTAGTCCCGGTAGCCACGCAGCCTACACCTCTTGGCTGGAGCCCATCCTTGGTCAAGGTAAAACGCCAGAGACATTTTCAATTTCCATCTACCCTGACGCGACGCGGCACAACGCGGCATGGATACTTGTGCTTTGCCTTGCCTCGTTTGCAGCGTTGCGAGTTTTCAAGAGCCGTGCGAGTGTCATAACTCTGCTATCAGGCATCGCTCTCACTGGTGCGGGTGTCGCGATCATTGGGCTTTTGAAGATGGTCGCGCCAGAACTCGAGTTTTTCAGAATGCTTGATGACCGAGCGAATACGTTTGGCACCTTCATTAATCGAAACAATGCTGCGTTGACGATGAATTTCGGTCTCGGGGCGAGCCTTGGACTCCTTGGCTGGCGACTTTCAGCATTGTCCGACCAGGAGCTGGATAGTCATGAGATGGAATGGAATGAGTTCTTTTCTCTGACTAGCGATCGAGATTCACTAATTGGACTGTGCTGCATCGTCCCCTGCCTGATGGGCTTGGCCACCTGTGGTTCACGTGGAGGCCTGGTTAGCCTCCTCGCTGGCTTGATACTCGCTTTCGGTTGGATGCGAAGCCGTCGCAACATCACCTCGGGATTAATCGTTGGCACGGTGATCATCGCGGCGGCAGCATTGTTGCTTGTGCCATTTAGCTTCAACCTGGAATCAATACGTCGACTGAAGTTGCTGAGCGAAGACTCCGACACCATTTTATCGAACGGACGCATGGAGCACTGGCCCGAATCGATTGCTGCGGGACTGGAATATCTCCCGGCTGGATCGGGGATGGGAACCTATGCTGATGCGTATCTTCCTTTTCAAACACCGACTTCCAAATCATGGTTCCATCACGCTGATAACCTCTGGCTTGAACTCTTCGTTGAGCAGGGAATCGTAGGAATCTGCTTTGCAATCTTCCTCACGCTCGTCCTTGTCGTAAACCTTCAGAAACTCCGCCACTCCAATGACTCACTTGGGCATGGCCTACGAATCGCGGGCTGGTACGTGTTTGGCGCGGTTGTTATTTCCCAGACTTTCGACTTTGGTCTCATACTGCCAACCAACTCTCTACTGTTGATCTTGGTCGTGTGCGCAGTAGTAACCCAGGCTGCGGAAGTCCCTCTGCTACTTCCCGAGGGCAAAGAACCAAGCAAGCTACAGGCGCTCGGCCAGTCGGCTCGACTTCGACTCGTTACTACACCCGTTTGCTGGGCGTTAGGCATCGCGTTTGCCATCTACACGCTGCCCTCACTCAATAGGCTCTACGCTGACGCAGCGGTGGAATCTAGTATGACGGTTATCAAATCGAAATTAGTCAGTATTGACAATTCGGTAGAACAGCTTGAAGAACTGGGAGAGAGCCTTAACGAGAGCCACCGGGGAATTGCCACATCGCAGTACTCAACAATTAACCTTCTTAGCGGTGACATCAACCATCGCATTGGTCGTCTTAGGGATGTGCAGTTGGCAAAGCCGCTCACCGAACGAGATAGCCTCATACTGCACAAGGCAACCGGGCCAAAATACCGTCGACTCGTCAACGTTTCGGCTGAGTCCACGTCAATCAAAGACGAGGCGACACTGGCGGCCATCCAGAGAATTGGCCAGAACACTGATGAGAAGCTCTATCAGGAGGCATTTGACTATTACAAGAATGTGCTCCGATCTAAACCTCTGGATCGCACGAGCCGTGAATCGCTGGTCTACTTGGACTTCATTGAAGACTTTTCTGCCAACCAAGAAGCCTTGCTTAGTCAGCTTCAAACCCTCTTTCTAAGCAGTTGGAGACAACTGTCGGAGATCGCGACAATGGCGGCTCAAACAGGCGAGACGGAGATCGCTGAGCAGTGCCTTAAAACCTCGATGGCTCTAGCGCCCCACCGAGCCAAGTCAATTTTGAAGACTGTATTTGATTTCCCATCTTTGGACTGGCTAGCATGCATTCCCGAGGATGCGAGTGTTAACCAGGAAGCGATACGAAAGCTCCTGAGCGATCGCGATGATGCCAACCTGGAAATTTTGGAAAAGCTGATTGAACGAGTCGACTGTGAAGCCGGTGACTTTGATGACCGCGTGATCTGCAAGACTCTCACCGCGAAGACATTTGCCCGCTTAGGATCCACCGAAGAAGCTCTTCAAGCCTACGCTGATGTGCTCGAGCTGACCCCAAATGATGCAAAGATCCGATTAGAACTTATCGCTTATCTACGTGTTTTGGAGAGAAGCCCTCAGGCGCTGCGGCAGGCTCAGGTTGGTCGTCAGATAGATCCTCTCGACAAGAGATTCGATCAAGTGATTGAAGAGCTTGCTTCACTCGATGGAGAGCCCATCGAAAGTGAGTGAGCCTCAGGCCTCATTCGCCGATCCAATCCTTGTAACGGGCTGCGCCGG
This sequence comes from Planctomycetota bacterium, assembly GCA_039027135.1. Classification (GTDB taxonomy): domain Bacteria; phylum Planctomycetota; class Planctomycetia; order Pirellulales; family Pirellulaceae; genus Rubripirellula. The sequence goes on along the minus strand of JBCCKZ010000251.1, from coordinate 3,464 downwards.
TTTCATTGGAGCACGAACGTGCGAAATGCTCTGCGAGCAAGGCCATCGGGTCGTGGGAATTGACAATCTAAATGACTATTACAGCGTGTCATTAAAGAAGCATCGACTCGAGCAGCTGCAGAACAAGAGTGGTTTCGAGTTCCATAAAATGGACATCGAAGATGCAATTGATGTCGACTCTCTCTACGCTAAATATCGCTTCGAATGCGTTATCAACCTCGCTGCGAGAGCGGGCGTGCGGTACAGCATGGAAAATCCAGCGATCTACATGCGAACCAATAGCATGGGAACGATGAATTTGCTTGAGGCGATGCGACATCACGGAGGAAAGAAATTCGTCCTCGCCTCAACATCTTCTTTGTACGCGGGACTCCCAATGCCGTTCACAGAGGATTTACCGGTCAATACACCCATCTCACCGTATGCTGCCAGTAAGAAATCTGCCGAGGCGATGGCCTATACCTATCACTACCTCTATGACATCGACGTTACGATCCTAAGGTATTTCACCGTCTATGGTCCGGCGGATCGACCGGACATGGCCATTCATCGATTTATAAAAAACATCTTGACCGATCGTCCCATCAAGATCTTTGGAGACGGGAGTGCAGCCCGAGACTTTACCTACATCGATGACGTCGCTCGCGGAACGATCGCAGCAATGCGTCCGCTGGGACACGAGATCATCAACTTGGGTGGAGGTGGTTCGCCTATTCGAATCGATTCGATCATCGAGCTCATCGAAGAGATCTGCGGAACGCCGGCAAAGCTTGAATACCGAGATCCATTCGCGGCTGACATGCAAGCCACGAGAGCTAATATCGACAAGGCCGAACAGACGCTGGAATGGTGTCCGACTGTTCAAATGAGGGAAGGCCTCGAGTCATCAGTTGCATGGCACCAAGAGAATACGTGAATCGGCATCTTTTTCTCGCGCTAATAGAACTCGCTGATTCAACCATGACCATATTTTCAATTGGTATGCCCAATTAACGCAAGACCGATCGACATCTCAATGGAATCATCAACAACTACAAGCGATATCGATAAATGCTCAACATGGCTCACCGAGTATAGCCGTGACACCTATTCGCAGTTTGGTGAAGACGGGGTCATCGAGAAGGCATTAGAGCTTATTGGCGAGACAGACGGATGGTGCGTTGAATTTGGAGCCTGGGACGGATTGCATCTAAGCAACACGGCGAACCTCATTAAAAACAAGGGATATAAGGGAGTCCTGATCGAGGCAGATAGTCAGCGGGTACAAGAGTTGAACTCGAATTACTCGAAAGCATCTGACGTGCACATACTCTCCGGTTTCGTCGGCTGGACCGAGAAAGATGGACTCGACGTCCTCTTAAAACCAACCCCCATCCCAAAAGACTTTGACTTTCTCTCGGTTGACATCGATGGCAACGATTTCCACGTTTGGAATGCTGTCGACCATTACCGACCAAAATTAGTACTCATCGAATTCAACCCCACCATTCCAACTGACGTCGACTTCGTGCAACCATCGGATCCCGCGATCTCCCACGGAGCAAGCGGTTTGGCACTCACAAAGCTTGGAGCTCGGAAAGGGTATGACTTGGTTCACGTGAGTCGCACCAACCTACTTTTCGTCGATCACAAGTACTTCGATCGTTTTGGAATTAGAAGCGCATCATTCCGTGACATGCGGATCGACGACACCGACGTGACTTGGATTTTCACAGGATATGACGGGACGATCCTACTAAGTGGGAAACGAAAGATGCACTTTCATGGAATACCTATACGCCAGAAAAAGATGCAGGTCCTACCAAAGTATCTGCGGAGCTTTCCGACGAACTATTCCTCTTTGCAGAAGGCAGCTCGCAAAATCTTCCGCATTGTTGCTGGCAGGAGCATCGACCAAACCCATCTCAAATCGAGTGATTTCTTGGAGTCTCGCGAGGCATGAATCTCGCTTCGTGCGTTTACCATTTCAACCACGCGAGAACTGACCAATAGCACCTGGATTAGCATGATGAAATCTGGCATCAAAGGAAGCATTGCCCGCTTAATCGATCGCTTCGATCGCAAACTCGCAATCAATCCGCTTGCTAAATTGCTACAGAAGGAAAACATCGACTGCATTTTGGATGTTGGTGCAAACAAAGGGCAGTACGGCCTGCAGGTGAGGGGCAAAGGCTATACAGGTAGGATCGAATCATTCGAACCGCTGAGCCAGGCCTTTGGCGTTTTGCGAGAACGATCATCTAACGATCCAGAATGGAACATTCACCAACTGGCATTGGGGAACGAACAAAGCACGAAAGAGATAAACATCTCATCCAACCAACCCAGTAGCTCGTTTCGTGATCTCGACCCTAATTTCAAGTCGTCCCAAGTCGATCTAACGTTTGTCGGCAAAGAGTCAGTCAAAATTGACCAGCTGGACAATGTCTTTGAATCAGTTAGCGGCAGTGCTTCGAACGTGTACTTGAAGATCGATACTCAGGGCTACGAAATGGATGTCCTCAAAGGCGCTGTAAGATCTATGAATCGGATCAAGCTAGTCCAGTTAGAAACAGCCTTAGTGCCAAACTACTCGGGAGAAGCTCTAATCGAAGATGTGATCTCCATGATGCGTGAGCACAATTTTGCTCCCTGGTGGATCATCGATGGCTTCAAGAATAAGATGACGCCTCAGATGTTTCAGGTTGATGTGTTCTTTCGAAACCAAGATTTCGAATGAAGGCCACAATTCTCGAACCATACTCCGCTGGACATCGACTTCACTTCGTAAGGCTTGTTGCGGAAGCCTTCGTGGAGATGGGTGCTGAAGTTACTCTGGCGACCTTGAACGAGACTCTTGAAAGCCAAGAGTCAAATACCTATCTAAGAGATATTCTTGATGAACTCGACATCCATGTTCTGACGGAAACCAAGAAGAACGTTGGGAATGATCCAAGCCGTTCAAACGGAATTGCATCCAAGCAAACGGCTTGGTTTCAAGATGTCCTGAAACGTAAACCAGCTGAGAAGTTGCTGATTCCGACAGCGAGCCAGTTTCAACCCTTTCTTTTACGTTCGGCGATTCGATGGCGTTCCTGGGCAAAAGAGACGTCCGTCGAGGCCTTATTCTTGGGACCAGGCTTCGGCTACTCATTTGGATCGCTAAAACGAAAAGTTGGCAACGCCATACAGCTAAACGTTGCTTCCAGGCTACCAGTTGATCGATACTTTCACCTCGATAGTCAACAACTCGAAGAGGTCCAAAGACACTCACGGCGGCCTGACAGCCACTATGTTGTCATGCCCGACCCTGCCCCTCAATCGAAACCAATTGATCCCCACAAGGCGAGACAGAGATTAAAGCTTCCGATGCAGGGCCACTATTCACTGCTGGCTGGTGCAATCTCCAAGTCGAAAGGTGCGATCAAGATCCTCGAGTCTCTATTGTGCCTGTCAGACCAAACCGCGAAAGACTTGCGAGTTCT
>JBCCKZ010000250.1:0-7646 GCA_039027135.1 Planctomycetota bacterium | reverse complement strand
CGATGGCTCTCGATTCGCGACGAACTCCTTGGATCAGTGTCACCAACAAATTAATCGTTCATTTCTATAGTCCATCCGAAAAACCAGTGACAGCGAGCGATGATCCGTCGGAGATAGCCTCGGGTCTCGATTTCGCCTTGCATTACAAATGCCGCCCGACGCCAGCGCGTTTGGCTCATGCATTTTCGGATAGGCTCATAAACCGTTTCTTTCTCACTCAGACTTCAACATCCGCACACGTAGGTTGCTTCGCTTGATCAGAATCGATAACCAACTCAAACGGTCCCGCTCCAACAGGTCGGCTTCAAACATCGTATGCCGTGTTGTCACTTGCCTAATTCTCATGGCGGGTCCCGCATTTTCTGCGGAGCGTCCCAATGTGCTATTTATCCTCACGGATGATCAGGCACCGTGGGCTGTTGGCGTCGCTGGTCATCCTCTCGCGAAAACGCCGCACATGGACGCTCTTTTTGAAAGTGGTGCTTATCTCACCCATAGCTTTACGGTCACGCCGGTTTGCAGTCCGTCGCGGGCAAGCCTGATGACCAGCCGGTACGGAACCGAACTTGGGATCACCGACTGGATCAAACCTTATCAGTTGTGGGATCCGGAAAACGAATTGGGTGGTACCGAATGGGGACTGGATCCCGATTCCCTCGTTTGGCCTCGTTTGCTTCAACGGTCCGGCTACGAGACGACGCTGATTGGGAAATGGCACCTTGGGCAACCCAATTTTTATCATCCGACCAAGTTTGGTTTCCAACGATTCATGGGCCATCGGCATGGTGGCTGGGCGACCGTCGATCCAGTGATGGAGAAGGGAAAGCGAGAGCAAGGCTTCAAAGGACTGACCGCGGATATCTTGGCTGACGAAGTGATTGCGTTCTTAAAGAAGAAACGCGACAAGCCGTTCTTATGCTGTTGGTTCACTCGAGCGCCGCACACCCGTTGGTTGCCTGTGAGCGAGGACGACGCGGCGCCGTATGCGGATCTGACCGATGCGGAAACGCCCATTCCAAATCCTGAGTATCCGAACCTGGACCGACAACGCGTCAAGCAAATGACGCGTGAGTATTTGTCATCCGTTCGCAGCGTCGATCGCAATCTTGGTCGTGTGATGAAAACGCTTGAGGATCAGGGGCTGGAAGACAACACAATTGTCATCTATTCCTCTGACCATGGTTACAACATGGGCCACAATGGGATTTGGCACAAAGGCAACGGTCACTGGGTGGTTAACCCACTTCCAGAACCAATCAACCCAAACGTTCCCCGAGGCCAGCGTCCCAACATGTACGACACGTCGATCATGGTTCCAACATCGGTTCGATGGCCAGGCGTGATTGCTCCCGGGACCGTCATTGACGAAACGACGATAAACCTTGATTGGTTTCCGACGATCTGCGCAATGACGGGCGTTTCGATTCCCGCCGAGGCCACCCTTCGCGGTCGCGATTTGTGCCCCTTGCTCAAAGAGGGTGCAGCGAACGATTGGGACAATACCTACTATGGCGAGTACAGCACGCTGCATCAGTCTCAAACGCACATGCGTTGCTGGCGAACCCGTTCGTACAAGCTGGTTCGTGATTTCAAGAACCCTGAGCGTGACGAGTTTTACGATCTCACAAATGATCCCAGTGAAACGACAAATCGTATTAACACCTCTGAGGAAACGCTTCAGAACGTCATCAAGCAGTTTGATGGTTTGATTCGGGAACGCATGTCCCAAATCGGCGATGGCATAACCGAAGTGGCAAGCCAGTGATGACGTTTGTTTCTATCTACTCCAAATGCAATCTGCCTTTGCAGTCATCTCAATCAACGGAATCATCGCGTTTCGGCGGGTTCCGCATTGACTTCAGGAAAGAACTTCGCCATGTCTGACTTCAGGCTCGACATCGATTCATCACCGGCAAGGTTATGCCATTCGTTTGGATCGTTTCGTAGGTCATAGACTTCTTCGCTTCCATCGCTGTAGCGAATGTATCGGTGGGACTCACTCCGGACTGAGTGGTTGTCCTTTCCAAATGTTGTGATCGCCATGTGCGGCCATTGGTCATTAGGATTCTGTAGCAAAGGTTTTAAGCTAATGCCTTCTAAATCCTTTCGGATTGTCAGTCCGCACGAATCGATCAACGTGGGATAGATCGACAGCAGTTCAACGGGACGATAGCACCGTTGGCCCTGCTTCATGCCAGGAACTTTGATAATTAGGGGCACGCGAGTGGCTTGCTCCCAGAGCGATTGCTTTGCCCATCGTTCCTTTTCACCTAGAAAGAAACCATGGTCTGAATACAGCACGACAATGGTGTTTGCGGCGTGCGAACTCGTTGACAAGGCGTCCATCAGACGGCCCACTTGTTCATCGGTCCAGCGGACGCAGGCCAGATACGATTGCACGGCTTCTCTCCATCGGCCATTTTCGACGAACCACGCATGATCAGGAGCGGCGGGGGCTATCGTTAGGGTCTTGGTGATGCTTGGCAGGTCATCGCGATCACCGATTTTGACTTGCGGCAGCTGAACCGCTTCGGCGGAAATCTCATTGAAGACACGTGTCGGCGAATAGAGCGGAACATGGGGCCGATAGAATCCAACGGCCAGGAAAAACGGTTGCTCGGATCGTCTGCCTAGAATCTCAATGGCCCAGGACGCATCGACATAATCTTGGAAGAGTTCTTCCTGGTAGGATTGAGGACCAAAATCCCACAAGCCTTTAGCACCATCTTGTGTTGGAGGTATCAGGCGTCGATCAATTCGTTGTCGCTGCCCGGGCCGCGGTCCGACGACATCAAAGTCATTCGGTGGCAGGCCTGAACCATGATAGATTTTGCCAGTGGTGAATGTTTGGTATCCGTTGGCCGCAAAGTGACGCGGCAGCGTGATACGAGACTGAAGATCTTTGATGGTCCAAGGCTTTGGCGAATTCATATAAACGCCGCTGGTCGATGGACGCAGACCGTACATGATGCTTGTCCGCGACGGATTGCAAATCGGTGCTTGGCAATGGGCATTGCTAAACAGCATTCCTTGAGCGGCAAGTTGATCGATGTGAGGCGAATGAGCCTGCGGATGACCATCCAAGCAGCCAACCCAATTATTCAAATCATCGATCGCGATCAACAGCACATTGGGTTGCTCGGCTCGCAAGTATTGTGATGAATTGAAAGCGACCCAGACGCTTAGAAAGAAAAGTATCCAGTGCGGTCTCAGCATGAGCGGTGATCTGAATGGCGTAAAACGGCGATGTGAAACATCAAAGTCTTCGCGACTTCGCTCGTTGTTCTGCACGAAGTAGCCGATCTCGCATCGCCTGCAAAAGCATACGATGCTTGGGATGCTCGGCCAAATTGGTGTCCTCGTGGGGATCATTTTGAAGATCGTATAGTTCTTCACCGGTCGGCCAGCTGTTGTAGTGATAGCGAGTCGTCCGGATTGCTTTGCCAAGTTTCGTACCACGGCTAACGACGGTGTAGGCCATGTCTTTAACGCGGTGTCTCGGGTCCCTGAGCATTGGCACCAGACTTTTCCCTTGAACCTGATCCGGCGATTCAATGCCACACAGTTCGGCCAGGGTGGGAAACAGGTCGATCAACTCCACCAGACGGTCGCTTTGTGACCCGTCAGAGGCGAAACCATCTTTGAGTGAATCTGGAATGCGAATGATTAGGGGGACTCGATCACAGGTTTCAAACAACATCACTTTGCCCCACATGAATTTTTCCCCAAGCAGAAACCCGTGATCTGAAGTCAGCACGACAATGGTGTTGTCGGCTTGATCACTCTGTTGCAACTGATCGAGCACACTTCCGATTTGGGCGTCAATGAACGAGATGCACGCGTGATAAGCTTGGATGTAATCGCGACGGAGCTCATCGTTCTCGACACCAAATTCAAAGCCAAAGCTCTTGAAACGGTTTGTCTGTGCCAGTTTCGGAGCTTGGTTCCAGAACGCCAATGATGCCGGCACGAATTGCAAACCCGTCCGTGGGTACAGCTCGAAGTACTTATCCGGTGCCAGGAACGGAACGTGCGGTTTTTGGATTCCGAGTGCCATGAAGAAAGGCTTATTGCCGTACGGCCTTTGTTTCAGCCACACGCAGATCTGCGCTGCGTTCTTGCCATCTTTGTGCTGGGCATCTTCGAGACCGCTGGGACCGTATCCGGGTGCTTGCCCTTTCGTTTGGTTCGCAATCGTTGGATAGAATTCTCGCCACATCTTTCGAGCTTTTCCCGATACGACCGATCCATTATCTGCTTCAAACTTTTCGCGAATTGGCGTCACCATTGGCATCTCGTCATTGTCAAAACGCAGCGTCTCATTCCAAGCCACGTCGGCTTGATCAAATTTCGAATTGTGAAAGACCTTTCCGACGGCTGCGGTCCAATAGCCCGATTCTTTGAAACGCTGAGGCATTGAAACCGTATTGGGTCTCATCTCACGAATGTCACTCTTGTTGTCCAAAACGCCCGTTGACTGAGGATATAACCCGTGCAGGAACGAAGCTCTGGACGGACCGCAGACTGGGTACTGGCAGTAGGCGCGAGAAAAGGTCATGCCGCTCGCGGCAAGCTTGTCGAAAGTGGGCGTCTGGATATGAGGGTACCCTGATGTTGACACGTGCGTGTTCAAATCATCGCACACGATGAACAGGACGTTTGGTTGTTCGGCACAGAGTCCTTGGGCATGCCACACAACACAAACCAGCATTGTTGCGAAGCAAGCGTTTGACTGCCAATTGGATAATCGTGTCATTATTTGATTTCCTTTTGTCTTACAGCCTATCCGAAAATCAGGCGAAGCAGTTCGATGAGCCGAACGCGTTTGCGTCGGGCGGCATTGGAAACACAATTTGAAAATGGGGCCCGAGGCGAGCGTTAACGGCTCAGAGTGCGCATCAGTGGGTTTCAGTTAGGCTCTAAGCATCGACTGCTGAGTGTTTGCCGATGCTGATTTCAGACGCAACGTTTTCTAAACTGGAGCTGCGAGCGTCTAGCCCGCCATATCCCGGTTTAACATAAGTCATCGCCTATGAAGCGACGTCAGTTTCTTGCTGGATCAATCACCGCTGCAGCTGCGGCTAGAGTGATTGCCCAAAACGACGTTGAAGCACGATCTCGCGAAACAACTACAGTCAATGTGTTGCCGCCACAGGGTCGTCTTCCCGCGTCGTTCGTCATTGATGATTCGACTTGCTTGGTGAACATGGGGCACTTTTGCACACCTCAATTTGCCGAGTGTTATCCAGGTCGCACCGCGTACCAAAAGGCTTGGCAGAACTGGCCGCGAGAAATCCCTGACGACTTCGTTCGAGAATTTCGTGATTGGTGTGGTGAGAACGGCGTCAAAGGCAAGTACAGCATCGTTCCGTACCCGGCATGCGTTGGTTGGCTCGACCAGGAACTCCCGGGATGGTCGCGGCAGCGTCTGCAGTCGAGTCTTCGTTTGGTCCGCGAAACGATGCTGTCGAACTGGGACATTCATCCGGAGATGATCACGCACACGCGTGTCATCGACTTAAAGACCGGGCGTCCAATGCAAGCCATTCACCCCGGAACCATGGAGAACTCGTATCCGCAAAGCGACGTGAGCGTCGATCACCTGGCGAGCTATCTGGCATACGCGCTTCGGATTCTCAAACGCTGCGGCTTACCGTGCGAAGGCATCACAACACCCGGCGGCTTTGGCAATCGCGTGTCGTCAAAGTTGCCCTTCGCAGTCGACCAAGCCGTGCGAGACGTGTTCAACATCGAACTACCGCATTACTTCAAATACATCCATTCGCTCGAACAGGGAACGGAACCGATCGTCGAAGCCATCCGTGAAGCTCACGATGACAAGCCACTGATGACCGTCAATGTTCCAGCCGGCACGGGCGATTGGTACGGCGGTTGGCAAGGAGATTTAGAATCGTCACCCGACAATTATCTGAGTCTTGATGGGCAAACGGGACGGCTTGCTGAATTGATCCAACGCAGGCAGCCCGTCGTTTTTCTGTGCCATTGGCCGGGGATGTTTTGCAACGGAACAAAATCAGGATTCCGAGCCTTCCAACGCAACGTTCAGACACTCAACGAGGTGTACGGAGACAGCATCTTATGGATGAAGCTCAGTGAGATTGCTCGATATTGGGCGGCAAAGCGTGTCACTAAGATCGTGACGAAAAGCTCGGTTATTGAATTGGACGCGCCGCTAGCGACGTCGAATTTCACGCTCGAAGTGACAGGCAACCTTGTCGCTCCGGTGCTGCAATTCCAAAATCAATTAATCCACATGCGAAAGGTGGGATCGGCAATTGCACTGCAACGTGGAAGCTGGACTTGCGATGGTGAGACAATGACGGTTTGCTTCGACCTGCCCCGCGGTCGATCGCAATTAGCATTCCAAAGAACGTAGCGAGATAAGGTATGTAGCGAGATAACGCACGCTGCATCACAAACAAGATGCGATTGATTTCGCGGCGGAAGCAACTCATTGGACAACGCGTGGATGATCATGACTGATTCGGAGCAACTCGCCGTATTCAATCAGCGGCTCATGGATTGCAAAGCAAGGCTTCGTGCGAAGCAGAAGCTGTCAGCAATGATCGACGAAACAAAGCGGCAGTTAGCAAAAGCAAATGAGTCAAAGAAGAGAACGCTTGCGAGGCTTCAGAAAGAAGACATGGATGTTGCTGCGATGCAGGGAATGAGCCTCACGGCATTGTTCTGTTCGCTGATGGGAACCAAGGAAGATCGCCTCGAAAAGGAACGCCAAGAGGCCCTTGCTGCCAAGCTCAAACACGGTCAGTCGCTTACTGACGTGGAAGAACTGACAAGGGAACTAGAACAACTTCAACAGCAACACGCATCGCTTAGCGATGTCGAAGTGGAACATGAAAGGGTTTTCAAAGAGAAGGCGGACTATTTATCAGAGCGGGGCGATGATGTTGCGGTCAGACTGATTCAAATGGCGGAGCAGCTGAGCGATCTTGCTTCGCAGAAAAAAGAATTGCACGAGGCAATCCGTGCCGGCGAGTTGGCACGAAGCGCTCTTGATGAGGTCTTGAGCAAGTTGTCTTCGTCAGCGAACTGGGGTGCTGTCGACATGATGGGTGGCGGCCTAATGACGACCATGATCAAGCATTCCAAGATGGATGCCGCAAAGGAGCAGGCCCGCCTCGCACAGCAATACCTCCGCCAGTTCAAACAAGAGCTTGCCGAGGCTGATAAGCGACTGCAGCTCTCGCTCAACGTCGATGGCTTCACCAAATTTGCGGATTACTTTTTTGATGGTTTGATCATGGATTGGATCGTGCAATCCAAAATCGCCAATGCGAAGAAAGAGTGTTCATCGGCTCATTCGCTCGTGGTTGCGGCAATCCATGCATGTCGTCGGCGACTTGATGCCATTCAAACCGAAGCTCGTGATCTGGAAAGCAAGAAGCAGGAAGTGATCGAGTCGGCGAATTGACAATGCGACTCTGCAACGAGCGACAACGTCCGATGAGCCGTTGGCGCTAGCCCAATGCCATCTTTTTTCCAAATTCTGATAAGATTGCGAGCCTAAACAACACGCACTGGCCCAATATTTGCGCCGGTAGTTTGGCATTTTCCTGATGCCAAACGGTGATGCACAACGATGAACTCGGACCCCCATCCCCAGT
>JBCCKZ010000249.1:0-7657 GCA_039027135.1 Planctomycetota bacterium | reverse complement strand
GGCGTGATAATCGTTCGCAGTTTGGGCATTCTCAAGACCTGCAATGGCTCCTTCGACGGGCGCGAGCATTGCTGTTGCCATCGTAATAGCCATCTGTTGCTGCGCGGGATCGGCGGTTGACGAGGCGGTTTGGGCAGCCGCCACAAAGCCGTCGAATCCTTGCTGGAATCCAGTCGGAACCCACATGCCCTCAACCTGCTCGAGTGAAAGATCCCACTGATTCTCTCCGTCATCGACTTTGACGATCGTGGCCGGTCCACGAGACGTTCCCAATTCATAGGAAGCGAGTTCTGTATTTCCGAGTTGTTTCACAGCTTGTGCCAAGTACGGAGCGATCGCGTTGTCCATTTTGGCGATCAATTGCTCAAAAGGCAGTGACTTGACCGCCGAACTGGAGAACTCGTTCGGATTGGTTGCCGCTTTGATCGCACCGACTAGCGAGAGAACCGGGCCACGCATGAGATCCTGCCCTTCGGGAGTCATCGCCTTAACTCGAGGGGAAGAAAGGAACCAATTCTGTTTATCGTAAATTGCCGAAGCGGCTCGATGCATCAAATCGTTCGGTTTGTCATAGGTGGCAATGACCGATGATTCGTTGCTCGCCTCGATCGATTGAGAGAGCTTTGTCTTGAAACTAGGGGGCAGCGCATCGAAGAGAACCCTTAGATGTCCAGCGCGAATTTGCTCGTCGATCGCGGCCGCGAACTCGTCGGCCGAAGCGTTCGACGGCGGAGCCTGATAGGACGGTGGTTCCGCTGGCGTAGGCAAAGGATTGGGAGCCGCCGCCGCCGCTCCTTCTGCACGTGCTACCAGCTCCCCGATCCGAGTGTTTTGATCCGTTCGCAGATCTTCCAGCAGCTTTTCAGCCTTGATCCGGCTGTCCGCATTCAGGCTGTTCATTGGAATAACGGCACGTCGGCCGCTGGAATTCCGTAGTACAAGCGAATTGCCGATCTTTCCAATAAGAGTTGCCTCGATGGTGCGAGTACCGCGTAAATCGGTCCAGGTCTCAGCGAAGGCGGGATCCTTAAGACCGGCGGACATCATCCATACGGCCGTAATAAGTGCAAGGAAAATTCCGTTAGATCGGTTCAGCGGCGTTAACCAATTCATTAGACTGGTAGAATGAGATGAGTGAGGTAAATCTCCGCCCATTATATTGAAGAGCCATGCCCGACGCTTTGTTATCGTCCGAGGAAATCTCAACGCTGCGGCAGACGAACTATAACGCGACCGTTACGGACATCCGTCGGGTTCATGATGACCTAGCGGTGTTCCGGGTCAAACGGGATGAAGGGTTCACGCCATTTGAGCCCGGACAGTACGCCACCTTAGGTCTTGGTTATTTCGAATCTCGCCTGGCTGGATGCCAATTCGAATCCATTGATGATGCTCGCACGACGCGAATGATCCGCAGGGCCTATTCGATCAGCTGCCCCATCGTCGAATCACCCAGTGCACCTATTGATGGACTCGTTTCAGCCAATGAGTTTGGCGAATCCACTGGCGAATATGAGTTTTACGTCGCTTTGATCCGGGAAGCCGAATCGATCTCGGCGAGGCCGCCAGCGTTCACGCCTCGACTATTCGCGCTAGAGGTTGGTGATCGCCTGCAGTTTGGCAAGCGAATCAATGGCCACTACGACGGTAAGGGTATCGAGCCAGGAGATACGGTCCTGATGGTTGGATCGGGTACTGGCGAAGCACCCAACAACGCGATCATCGCGGAGCTTCTATCGCAAGGCCATCATGGGCCGATTGTTCACGTGACGACTGTGCGACACTTTGTTGATCTCGCCTATCAAAAACAGCACGAGTGGCTCATGCGGGTCGCCACAAATTACCACTACCTACCGCTGACCACTCGAGAGCCAATCAATCTGGATAGCGATGCTGATGGGTATGTCGGAAAACGGTACATCCAGGACTTATTTCAATCCGGCGAACTTTCGCGAATTTCAGGTGTTGGGTTTTCGCCTGAGACCACGCATGTTTTTCTTTGTGGCAATCCTTCGATGATCGGTCTTGTTCCTCGTGGTGGAGAACCGCTCCGAACGCCGGGCATGATCCAGATACTCATGGCGAACGGCTTTACCGATCGATCTCATTACACGGGACCAGGGCGAATCCGATACGAAAAGTATTGGTGATCCTTCACGCGGGTTTATTGTTCAACTTGGGTGCTATGGGGTAGAACCTCTAGATCAAGAAAACCTGTTTATCTACAAGCGTCGACCGCCCCGCACCTCGCCTTTGATGATGTGGTCACGCAAAGCCTCATCGATCGACCTTTCATTCAGAGAACAAACCATGGATCTCTCCCGCACGATTGCCCTCATCCTGGGTGGGGGACGCGGAACCAGACTATTTCCACTCACAAAGATTCGAGCGAAACCCGCCGTTCCATTGGCGGCCAAGTATCGACTGATCGATATTCCGATCAGCAACTGCATCAACAGTGGCCTCAATCGAGCTTACGTACTCACTCAATTTCTTAGCGAATCGCTTCACCGTCACTTGAGGCAGACCTACACCTTCGACCATTTCAATGGTGGGTTTGTTGAGTTGCTTGCCGCTCAGCAAACCGTCAATCAGGGCACGGATTGGTACCAGGGAACCGCGGACGCTGTTCGTAAGAACTTGCTGCATCTTGAGGAAGATTGGATCGAGCATGTTCTCATTCTCTCGGGCGACCAACTTTATCGGATGGACTTCCAAGAGATGATGAAGTGCCATGTTGAGAGCGGTGCCGACGCCACGATTGCCGGGATTCCCGTCGACCGGGAGTCGGCATCGGCGCTCGGAATCATGCAAGTTGATGATGGAGGTTGGGTGAGGGGTTTCGTCGAAAAGCCTCAAACCGAAGAAGAGCTTGCGAAGGTTCGGATGGACCCGTCATGGATTGACGCTCGTGGTATCGAGTCACACGGGCGCGACTGTCTTGCATCCATGGGGTTGTACATCTTCAACAAGAACGTGATGGTCGATCTGTTGCGTTCAACGACACACAGTGATTTTGGTAAGGAAGTTTTTCCCGAAGCCATCGAATCGCACAAGGTCGGCGTTCATCTCTTCGATGGTTATTGGGAAGATATCGGTACGATCAAGGCGTTCTACGAGGCCAACCTGGCTTTAGCTGGTAAGGCTCCACCATTCGATATTCGTAACCGAATGGCACCGATTTACAGTCGCCCTCGGTTCTTGCCTCCAACCATCATGAACAACGTATCGATCAAGGATTCGCTGATCGCTGACGGTTGTCGAATCGGTGAGAACGTTACGATCGAGAACAGTGTGATTGGTTTGAGGACGGTGATAGGAGACAACGTCACCGTCAAGGACTCGATCGTGATGGGTGCCGATTTTATCGAGCGAACACCTCCTGAAGGCACCATGCCTCTCGGCGTCGGAGCAGGCAGCACACTTGTGAAAACCATCTTGGATAAAAACGCCCGTGTTGGATCCAATGTTACGATCATCAATAGCCAAGGTGTTGATAACCAAGGTGAAGATGATGCATTGCAGGTGCGGGATGGGATCTCCATCGTGGTCAAGAATGCGACGATTGAAGATGGCTTTACTTTCTAGCGTCGTCATTTGAGCCTTCCCATATGATTCGCCACATCGCCTTTTTCAGTGTCAGGGATTCGGCGGATATCGACTTGGTGATCGAGACGCTTCGCGGTTACCAAGACATAGACGAAGTCGAATCGCTTGAAGTGGCTCGAAATGATCGATGTGACGATCTAGATCAACAAATCGATGTCGTTTTGCATGCGACCTTTCGAGATCGTGAAGCGTTGGATCGTTATAAAGCTCATCCGCGTTATATCGCTGGAATCGATGTCATTCGCCCAAGGCGAAAGATCAGACACGTGGTGGATTACGAAGTCCCCGATGAAAGCTGAGCAGAAATAAAAACGTGCAACGCCTCGCGTATCGAGTTGAAATCGCAGCACCCGAGGCGTCGCGTTGCTCCCCCATGCGGCTCATGATCATCGAAGCAGCCAATCACTGAGCCGAAGTAGGAGCGTGCGACTGCTCGGGTGACACGCCTCGGAAACTACAACACCCGAAGCCTCACTCCGCTCCCCCATGCGAATCACGGGGATGATTCGCTCAGTACCCGACCGACTGGCGAAGCACCTGGCCAATGTCGGCCGGAAGAGCGTTGATCTTGGCGTCAATCTGGGCCGGTGAACCCTGCATGCGATATCGCTTGGGGCCTTCTGGCATCGATAGCGTCGCGTCGATCTGAACGTATCCGTTGACGTTCGATACCGAAACGTTCTGAACTCCAATTGCGATTGGTGCCGGAAGAATCGTCCCGGGAACCGCCAGTGCCGCGGGAGCCGTCAGCCTTGTCGGTCCCAGAGCATCAAGCACTTCAACCGACCGCAGTATCGTCCAGTCAGCGGCTAGCTTGGTGGGCTCAAGCGGAAGACCATCCATCGCGATGATCACCATTCCCGCCCGCAGACCCCACTGCTGAGGCAGGCTATCAGTCGCCACCTCAACAACCATCAGGCTTCCGGGAGGAACCAACAACGGATCCAGTTGTCCAAGCGAAGCGGGCACTTCCATCACTTGGACGGTTTGATTGGCGATCGACGTGATCGGCAGATGATCGACGAGAATCGCCGGTGTGGTCAGGGCTGTTTCAGGCATAGCCGGTTCATCGGCTGGAATGGGGTTTTGAGTCTTGACGATCGTTACGAGCATCAACAAGCCCAACACGGGGGCCGACTTTGCAATGAGCGGGAACATGGTTTTTCCTGGTTGGTTTGAAATGGGTTTTGAATGGTGGAAAAAGGAAATCACCCTCCCGGAGGGAGGGTTGATACCGGAGAGCCCTTTAGAGAGGTGTCAGAATCTCTCTCTACCAGCGGCGGAAGAACTGTCGAGTTCGTGCACCGGTGATGGCTCGGGTCTGGTTGCCAAAGCCCGTCACTTGGCTGCCGCCGCTGACTCGGCCGAATCGTTGTCCGCTGCCGCCACCGGCGATCACCGAGCTATTTCCACCGATGGTTTTGACGGCTCCGTGGCTTACATGGGCTCCACCGCGACCGATGGTCATGTTGAGGTTGTGGCCGACTCCCACTCCGGCAACGTTTCCACCGATGCTGTGAGAGAGCGAAAGTCCGTTGGGGCCCGCTCCGATGGCCAACCCGCGGGCCATGCTGCCGTGCTTGCCAACCCGACTTTCGGTGTCGGTGTGAGTCCACTGTCCGGTGGCTCCGGCGTTGGCCCCGGCGTGTCCCGGTCCGACGTTGATGCCGGTCCAGCTGGATTGGGCTTGGGCTACCGTGGCGATCGCAAAGAGGGCAACCAGAGTGATGGTGAGGGTGAAAAGGTTGTGGGCGATTCGGTCGCTGCGAGTATCGATGGACATGGTTGAATTTCCTGAGCAGGCGGGGGTGATTTGGTTGAACACCCCTCACAGCGGAAGCCATGATCCCAAGGGGACACGACCGCGCAAGAAAATTCAAAAGCACACCGAAATTCGAGAGAGACGTGGAAATTCAATCACGATGGAAGAACCTGAGCCCAAGAGGGTAGCCACGCGACGCACTCGAGTGCCCGTGGGCCAACCGGATGATCCTTCGCGTGGCCGGGGACCTGCGCAAGCCTTCTTCGGCTTATCTTCAATCGAGCGACTCGCGTTAACATGGACCAATCGAGTCCGAGACAGACTATTCTCACAGTCGGCAATCGACCTATTCTCAATTTATTACCGCTGATGCACTTTCTTCGAACCTACCAACCCGTATTCCTCACCAGGATCACACTGGTCGTCTTCCTGATTGGCTCAATCTGCAAAGCCGATTCAGAAATCGAAAAGCTCGAGGCACTCGGAGCCAGTTCGATCACAGGTGGTGGCCCTGCCACGGCTGAGAACGTAAATGTCAACACGGGCGGTGGGATCGCATTGCGTGAAGACTTGGTGATTGATCACCCCGAATTCAGCACAGCTTTTGCTGCTGAAATCTCGGGCGTTCCTGGCAACACGTGGGATGTAAGCATCCAAACGAGAAACCAGATTCCCGTCAAAAAGAACGATTGGGTTGTCGCACACTTCTTTCTTCGCGGTCACTCCAACGACGTTGAGGGCGCTAACGTGGTCGAAGGTGGTGCGGTCACGGAGTTTGTTTTTGAGACGGCCGGCCCCC
Source organism: Planctomycetota bacterium (assembly GCA_039027135.1). Classification (GTDB taxonomy): domain Bacteria; phylum Planctomycetota; class Planctomycetia; order Pirellulales; family Pirellulaceae; genus Rubripirellula. The sequence continues at coordinate 1,487 of JBCCKZ010000249.1, read as the reverse complement.
CTTATACGAAGTCGATTCAATATTTAGCCGAGAGCGAAGACGATGAATCATGGTCGGAGCATTGGATTCGATTTCGATCCTTGCAGGACTACGACGCCAAAGGAGCTCTCATCAACTTTCAGTCCGGCTATCAACCTCAGCACATCGAAATTGGAGGACTCCAAGCTTGGACTTTAGATGCTTCGATAAGCGAGAATGAATTGCCAAGCACACCGATGACCTATCCGGGTCGATCGCGAGATGCAAAGTGGCGTCAAGAAGCTGCGAAGCGTATTGAGAGTCACCGGAAGACCAATGTCGTCTGGAAACTCACCGATGAAAACGGTCAACCGCTAGCGAATGTCCCTGCACAGGTTGAGCTCATTCGTCACGATTTCGACTTTGGAACAGCTGTGAGTGTTGGCATGTTCAAACGCTCTGATTCGATCGCTGATAAGTATCGCGAAACGCTCCTGCGTTACTTCAACGCAGCCACCATTGAGAATGGCTTGAAATGGAAGATGTGGCAGAACCGTCCGGACAACCGCAAACCAACGCTCGACACGATTCAATGGCTCAACGAAAAGGAAATCCCCGTTCGCGGGCACGTCATGGTCTGGCCCGGCAAACGTTACTTACCTGAACACGTGATCGAATTACTCGATGAGCCATCCGTGCTTGGGCCAGTGATCGATACCCACATCCGCGAAGTAGCCTTCGCAACACGTGGCCAAGTACGTGACTGGGACGTACTCAATGAAGTATTCGACAACCCAGACTTGACCGGTGCACTCGGCGATGAAGCAATGATCAATTGGTTCAAGCAGGCCGAAGCGATCCTTCCCAAAGCTGACCTCTATTACAACGACTATGCCGGATTGGTCCGTGGCGGATTCCCCACCGGACACAAACGCCACTTCGAAAGAACAGTGCGTTACCTGGTCGAGAAGGGAGCTCCCATCGACGGCCTTGGAATCCAAGGGCACTTCGGATCACACGTTACGCCACCCGCACGTTTGATGGCTGAACTCGATCGCTGGGGATCTCTCGGTCTCAAGGTTTTGATCACAGAGTTCGATGTGGAGGTTTCTGACCCGATGCTTCAAGCCGACTTTACCGAGGATTTTTTGACGTGTTGCTTCTCACATCCGTCAGTTACCGGTGTCCTGACATGGGGCTTTTACAAGGATGCTATGTGGAAACCCAGGGCGGCCTTATTCGAAAGTGATTGGTCACCCACTCCAAGTGGCCAGCGTTGGATTGAGCTCAGCAAGAAACGATGGACGACACAAAAAAAGCTCACCACCAATGAAGATGGCGAGCTGACGTTTCGTGGGTTCAAGGGTCAATACGTTGTTCGCTCGGGTGAGCGAACTTGGAATTTGACGACCGATTGAGACCCCATTTAACATTCGAGCTGGCAGACGAGTCCTTCCGTTACCGAGCGAACAACGTATTGACCCTTGAACCCACGAAACGTCAGCTCGCCATCTTCATTGGTGGTGAGC
>JBCCKZ010000248.1:0-7657 GCA_039027135.1 Planctomycetota bacterium | reverse complement strand
GGTGGACCAGGACCTGGTGGATTTGGTGGTCCCGGTGGACCAGGACCTGGGGGATTTGGTGGTCCCGGTGGACCAGGACCTGGAGGATTTGAAGGTCGCGGAGGACGCGGACAAGGTGGGTTCGGAGGTCCCGGGCGTGGCGGCCCAGGTGGACGCCGAGGTCCCGGTGGATTTGGAGGTCCTGGAGGTCCCGGTGGATTTGGAGGCCCTGGAGGTCCAGGCGGACCTGGTGGCGGAAATCGTCCGGAGGCCACCGAAGGCATGATGGTTTCAAAGGAATCCGTGGATCCTCAAACCGGAGAGCTATACGACGTAGGCGTGCTAAGAACGGTCTTCATTGATTTCACCAATGAGGATTGGGAAGAGGAACTCGAGGACTTCAAAGGTACGGACGTCGATGTCCCAGCCATCGTGACGGTCGACGGAGTGGCTTATGAAGGCGTTGGCATTCACTTTCGAGGTGCATCTTCTTACGGCATGGTTCCACGCGGCTACAAGCGATCATTGAACCTTTCGATCGATATGGTCAACGACGATCAACGACTTATGGGGTACAAGACGCTCAATCTGCTCAATGGAGCAAGCGATGACTCGATGATGAGTACCGTTCTTTATTCAGAGATTGCAAGGAAATTCACGGCGGCACCCAAGGCCAACTTCGTTCGTGTTGTGATCAATGGCGAGAACTGGGGTCTCTACACTAACGTTCAGCAATTCAATAAAGAGTTCCTAGCGGAAAACTACGACAGCAAGAAGGGTGCTCGTTGGAAAGTTGCAGGTTCGCCTCGGGGTGGTGGCGGTTTGGATTACCGTGGCGAAGATCTCGATAACTATCGATATCCCTACGAACAAAAGTCAGGTGGAGATAAGTCGCTAGCTAAGCTGGTCGAGCTTTGCAAAGTTCTTGATGAGTCGTCAGCCGATGAACTGCCATCAAAGCTTGAACCGATCTGCGACGTCGATGAACTGCTGTGGTTCTTGGCTCTTGATAACGCACTGATTAACTCGGATGGCTACTGGGTCCGCGCTAGTGACTATAGCATTTACCTTGATAAGAAGGACGTGTTCCACTTCATTCCTCACGATATGAATGAAGCGTTTCGCGGTGCTGGTGGGCCAGGAAGGGGGCGAGATTCTGGATCTCAGTCGCCTGTCGAGCTCGACCCATTGACCGGTATGGAGGCGCAGGACAAGCCGCTGCGGAGCAAAGTGCTTGCTGTACCGAAATACAAAAAACAATACCTCGAAAACGTGCGTCAAATCGCGGAAAACTCGCTTTCATGGGATGAACTCGGACCGTTGGTAAAGCAATGCACTGAGTTGGTCAATGAAACGGTCAAGTCGGGAACCCGAAAGTTAGGTTCGTATGAGTCTTTTGTTTCGCTCACGACGAGCGAGCCGGTGGTGAGGCCCGATGAGCCTCAGCGTCGCGGCCCCAGCACAATGAATATTCGCTCCTTTGCCGAGGCGAGGCGAGACTATCTACTCAACGCCACAAACGACGAACTGAATCGTTAATGGAATTCCTCGAGATCCCGCTTTACGACGATGACATCGTCAAGTTGCTGGTTCGATTTGCGATCGATCTCGTCTTCTTGATGCTCATCGTCGCATTTGCGATTTACCCCAATCAACGTGAACGTAGTTTTGCGTTTACGGCGGTGATGTTGAACGTCACCGTATTCTTTATCTGCTTCACCTTGAAGAAGCTAGAGATTGATATTGGGATGGCTTTGGGGCTGTTTGCCATCTTTGGCGTGCTTCGTTATCGAACTGATGCGATTTGTACACGGGAGATGACTTATCTATTCATTGTGATCGGGATCGCGGTCATCAACTCGCTTTCTAATAAGAAGACCAGCTACGCTGAGATCGCTTTGGTTAACACGTTGATCTTCACGGCCGCAGTCATGAAGGGATGGATTGTTGGCAAGCTTCCCGAGGTGGCCGATGTGGTAGCTAAACCCAAGAAAAACGGAAACGGAAAGAACTCAGAGAAAGGCACCAAGTACACGATTGAGTACGATCAGGTGAATCTATTGGGCGCCGAATCTCGGCAAACATTGATTGATGATTTGAAAGAACGCACTGGAATGAATGTGACAAGCGTTCAAGTCAAATCGATTGACCTCGGGAAGTCATCTGCCACCTTGAGTGTTTGGTGCGATGGCTTGGAGATTAATTAGCTGGAATTCAAGAATTTCAATTTGGCCTCTCCCTGGGCATTGGTGTCTGCACAAGTCGACCGATCGGAGTGAGCCGTGACCCGCTTATGAGCGGAGCGAACTATTCAATCGTCGGCTGGGGGCCCGGCAAGCACCGACACTTTTATCGTGCACCTAATCTCACTCTTAATCGTCATCATCATTCTCGCGCAGCAATCTCGGCCCGGTGCCTTCGCGGCTACGCCTTATCCGGCCCACGGTCCACGAAAACAGCCAATCGCAACGAATGAACTTGCGTAGACACCAACGGCCGGGGGTATTCGCAAGGTTAACTTGTCCGGGATATTTCACTCGCTCCTAAACAACTATCACCTAGAACCCAAAAAACGGCTCACCGATCAGCTCGTCCCAACGCGTTCGTTGCTCAGGCGTAAGAACTTCTGTGATCGCCTTGACGGTTCCCGCCGACATGGCAGCCCGAAACGGATCGAATCGCATTTGATTGCCCGGGTCATCGAACTCGCGATCTGGTGGTGGGCCCTCGCGACGATCATCTGAATGAGACCATGGAAGCAATCCGAAAAGTAGGTTGCCACCAGCGGGAGGTGGCCCCTCTCTTTGCGGGCCCTCACCCCTGGGTCGATTTGACGGTCCACGTCTTTGACGCATTGGGAATGCTGGCCCAGTTTCAAGGATGATTCGATTGATTTGGTCGCGTTGCTGCCGACTCAGCTGGAGCTCATTAATGATCTCGGCAGTCTTGAATGTGAACGGTAGTCGCTGTTGCCTTACGATTTGCTTGAGTCGCATGAGCTGTTGGGGCGTCAGTTGGGAAGTGACGCTGGCATAAAACTCATTCGCCAAACCAACCAAATCCGTCTTGCCTTTCGAATCCTCAGATTGCGATTGAGACTCGATCAAGTCTTTCTCGCGGATGAATTCATAGGTGGTCGCTTGAATGGCTTTGGCAGTCGTTTTACCAATTCCGAGTTCTCGTTGAACGCGAAAGTCAGTCAGTGCCCTCAGGGGTGAGATGCGATCAAGAATTTGCAGTTCTTCAACTAAGTGCCCTACTCTTTCAGAGGTTTCAGATAGCTCGTTAGATAGAGCGACATCACTCGATCTCTCATCGAGAAAGTCCCGGTAAAACTCGAGTGAGGTCTCAAGGAACTGTCGTCGCAAGTCTTGCATGTCAGGACGATACGCCAACTCGCTTTCACTCAATTGGCTGAATGTATCGACGGCATCCCTCGCCTGGCCGAAACTCCGCTGCGCGGCAAGTCGTTGTTCTGTTTCGCTCTCCAAAGCTAGTCTTGTTCGTTGTTGCTCCTTCCAAATGAGCAGTGTCGTGCCCAGGAGCCCCACCGTTGCAAGAAAGAAAAACGCTGTCATCGTCGCAACGATACCGCTGTTGCGACGCCTCCATTTGGCTGCTCTTTCCAGAGGAGAGGGTGGCTTTGCCTTGATGGGTTTGTCATCGAGCCAAGCTTGCAAGTCATCCTTCAGGTACTTAGCACTTTGGAAACGCTCCTCTGGCAACTTGGCGATTGCTTTGCGAACGATCGTATCGAGCTCTGGTGGCAAGAATGGATCGATTGACTTTGGAGGCCTGGGCTCGTGCAAGGCCACCTGGTTAAGCATCTCTCGATAGTCGTCACCCTGAATCGCAGGTTCAAGGGTGAGCAGCTCATAGAGTGTGACGCCTAAGGAATAGATATCCGTGCGATGATCCAATTCGGCTCTTCGCCCCTCGGCTTGTTCGGGGCTCATGTATCGCAGCGTTCCCATCGGGTCGCCGGTTCGTGTCAGATGCGATACTTCTGTCTGAACTTGCGCGAGACCAAAGTCAGTGACCCACAACTTGCCCGAGCTATCAATCAATAGGTTGGCTGGCTTGATGTCACGGTGAATGATTCCGTAAGAGTGGGCGTGTTCGACTGCAGAGGCGGCTTGGCAAATCAATTTGACCGAGCGTCGGTAGTGTTGAGCACGATCTGCAGCCGAAGTGTGATTTGATGATCGAGTGCGGCTCAGTCCAAGACGAGTGGTATTGCCATCAGAACTAGATTCTTCAATTGATTCTGATGCATCGAGACTTAACGTCTTGATTAATTCGGCGACCGTCTCGCCATCGATCAGCTGCATGGCGTAGTAATGCACACCACGATCACTTCCGACCGCATAGACGGGGACGATATTCGTGTGGTGAAGAGCAGCAGCCGCGTGTGCTTCGTTCCGAAAACGCTGTAACCGTATCTCGTCTAGACCTGATGCAAAAGGAAGTACTTTCAGGGCAACCCTTCGGCCGAGAGACAATTGAATCGCCTCATGGACGACTCCCATGCCCCCGCGACCGACTTCTCCAACGATCTGGAAGTCTCCTATCGGTTCGGAGGTGAACTCCGCGTGTGCGGCTACAAAGGTGTTCTTCTCAGAGGGTGTTGCATCACCATGAAGCAGTGCAAGGCCCTCAAGCGAAGGCCCTAGTTCATCAGCAATCTCAGGGTGTTGTTCGAGAAAGGCTTCCTTTGACGGAGCTTCACCCGCCTCAATCAACCGCATGAATTCTTTTACCGCATCGACCAAGCGGTCTTCGTCAGTTTGGTTAGGTGAATTCATGTTTGCTGTTGTGTATCAGGACGCTCCCCATGATCTTACCCTCAATTAAGCGTTGGTGTTTCAACCTGGCGTCTGAACAGGGTGAGCTGTGAACCGAATGTCAGCGAAGCGAACGAAGGTGCCTGGTAAACGCGAACACCTTTTGGGATCATACAGAGCTATGCCTGAGCTTCCTCATTGTCCTGATACCGCGAACCTGCCCAGTGCCTACGCGGCAGCGCCGCATCCGGCCCACGGCTCACTTTTTGATCTCTGGCGAGTTCCGCTATTTCGACGAATGATCTACGACGGCTAATTCAGCACATCCGATTCAATCAGCCCGTCTCGCAAGCGAATCACCCGCTTTGCTCGTTCGGCCACCTCATCTTCGTGGGTGATCATCACGATCGTCTTACCTTCGTTGTTTAAGGATTCAAAGAGATCGAGCACCTCGTCAGTCGTCTTCGAGTCGAGGTTTCCTGTCGCTTCGTCAGCCAACACAAAGTACGGATCATTGACCAAGCTTCTAGCGATCGCAACGCGTTGCTGTTGACCGCCCGAAAGTTCGGTTGGCTTGTGGTAAAGCCGGTTTCCAAGCCCCACCAGCTCAGCCAATTGTTGGCATTTATCGTTGGCATCTTTTCCAATCAGCCCCTGGTATTGCAACGGAACCTTGATGTTCTCGAGCACGTTGAGCTGCTGGAGCAAATTGTAAGACTGGAAGACAAAACCGATACGTTGTCCTCGAATTCTTGAAAGCTGGTAGTCGCTGATCATGGAAACGTCATCACCAGCGAGCAGATAGCTCCCACTCGTGGGACGATCCAGACATCCTAAGACATTCAGCAGCGTACTCTTGCCAGATCCAGAGGGGCCCATGATCGCGATGTACTCGCCCTGTTCAACATCGAATGAAACACCACGCAAAGCGTGGACGGTTTCGCCCTTCAGGAAATAGGTACGGAAAATATCCTTCACACGAAACGCGTAGTCTATTGAGATTTCCTGGTTGACGTGACTAGCGCTACTCATGACGGAGCGCCTCGATCGGATCGAGATAGGCGGCTTTTCTTGCCGGATAAACACCGAACAAGACGCCAACGCCCAACGAAATTCCCAGTGACAACACAACCGACCACATCGCGATGCGTGGTTCGAGAGAATTGACGATTGGCGGTAGTGATTCAGGTGAGATCGCCAGTATGGCTGCTTTGATGAATCGGAAAACTGGTCCCACCGACAAGCCAAACAGCACACCCATCAAACCTCCACTAGCCGTCAGCACGACCGTTTCGATCAGGAATTGGCCAATGATGTCACTGCGGGTGGCTCCAAGAGCCCGCCGAACGCCGATTTCACGCGTTCGTTCAGTCACGGTTGCCAACATGATGTTCATGATGCCGATGCCACCGACGAGAAGCGATATTCCGGCGATTACAACCAAAAGCACATTGAACATCGTTCGGGTTCTTTCGGCTTGCCTGAGCAACTCTCGTGGAACGACGACCGCGTAGTCTTGCTTGTCGTGATACTTCTTTAGTAGTGTCTCGATGATTTGAGCTGTCTCATCAACCTGTTCGATTTGGTTGACTTCAACGGTAATCTGGCTGAGCTCGACATCCTCACCGGTGAAGTTGAAACCCTGCCCGCCACCGACACGTTTCATCACCAAATCGCCAACGCGTTGTCGCATTGTCTTGAGTGGAATGTAAGCGTCTAGATTGTAGTCACGGGAATCGAGGCTTCCTCCTATAGCAGCAGATGCTGTCCTCGGTTTCGTTTGTCCGATGACCGTATAGAACTCGCTGCCTACCCAGATCGCCCGTCCAATTGGATTCTCGAATGGGAATAGTCGTTTGGCAGTTTCATTCGCTAGAACGATGACTTTCTTTCCTCGATCCCGTGGAGACAACCATCTTCCACGAGCGATCTGCAGACGATTGAGCTCTAGATATTCCTCGACACAGCCAACCAGCTTGGAATCAGCCGTCCGATCATCGAGCCGGAGTTCGAACTTGAGTTCTCGCATCGGAATGGCACGTCGGATGTTGGGAATGTTTTCGACGATGCGGCGATAGTCCGAACGCAGCAAACCGTAGATCTTGACGCGGCTGTTGGCGTCATCCTCGCCGCCCGCGTTGGGTTGGACCGTACGAACGATGACGTTCTTTGCGCCCAGCTCAAGGATCTGTTGTTGGGCTCGATAGCTGACGCCTTCCCCCATCGCGACCAACCAGATCACTGTCGATGTGCCGATGAAGATTCCAAGCGCAGCTAACCCGGCTCGTAGTTTCTGTACAAGCAGGCTCTTGATGCCTAAATCAACGGTTTGGAAAAACTGAGCTATCACGTTTGGCGGATGGTTGATTTTCGAATTTGGACGTGGTGAAAGACGCCAAGTCTTTCAGAGTATGGGGTTCGGCTGAAACGCTTGGCGAGTGTCGATACCCGAGATGCTCTCACTTGCGTCGGTCTAGCTTGTTGGAGGATTCTCATTTTCTGGCTCCACGTTTCCCGCATCCGCACTGGCCTCGTCGACGACGGGAGCTTCAAAGGCGTAGGGGTTCAGTAGCACTTTGTCACCTTCATTGATGCCGCTTTCCACGACGGTGAACACGTCGTCGCTGTCGCCGATTACGATCTGCCGACGCTGTGGTCCGCCAGAAGTCTGAATCCAACAAAAGTGATTTTCATTGCTTTCAACAATCGCGGCAACTGGAATCAATAGCACGTCTACATGCCGGGCGACTTCGATTTCGACTTCAGCGCTCGTTCCTGGTCGAAGCCCTTCGACGGTTGGCAAAGCGACAATTGTGTCGTACCGAACCTGATTGCCGGTCCACCAACCGGCAGGTTTTGTAATCGATGCTACTTCCGTAACGACTCCCTCAAGG
>JBCCKZ010000247.1:0-7682 GCA_039027135.1 Planctomycetota bacterium | reverse complement strand
ACCAGACCATCCATGTACTGGATCATGTGATCAAGTTTCGCCGAACGACCAAGTTGCCGGTCCATGGGGGTCTCAATGATGGGATCATGAGGCAGCAACTCATTGTGCAAGATAAAGAATGGTTTGCCTTTGCGCCGAGCGTGCTTGATTTGGCCGACCACATATTCAACCAGGACATCGGGTCCAAAGCGGTCTGCAACATCTTCTCGTATCTTGCCATCTTGATTGAATGTCGGTGTCCAATGTCGCAGTGTTTTCTTGCCTTCCCTCCAAATCTGCCACACACACCAAGAATCGAATCCCGATTCACGAATGTGTTCCGGCCAAATTTCCAATGTTGCCAGCTGCCACTTGCCTGTGACTGATGTGGCGTAACCCTTTTGCCGAATTGATTGCGCGAAAGTCGGCATTGACTCAAAGTCAACCTTGCGATTCGTCCCCTTGTGAACGGGCAGCACGCCCAAATGGCCATGGTTGCTAACGTATTTTCCAGTGTGCAGACTCACTCTCGTCGGTGTGCACACAGGACTCGCGTAGGCCCGGCGGAAAAGAACACCTTCTGAGGCCATTCGATTGAGTGACGGTGTTTTGAAGTCCTGGCCGCCGTAGCAACCCAGAGCCTCATAACCAAGGTCATCAGCGAGTATGAAGAGAATGTTCGGTTGGGTTGAGTACGATGGCGAGGCTGGGCCGGCAAAGCCGAGTACAAGGGCAGCAAACGTTCGAACCAATAATTTCATTCGGCTACTCATTCCCTCGGTCAAATGCATAAGCTCGGCTTGCTTTGGGGAACCAATGGAAACAACCGACAGATTGTAACGTGGCCCGGAGACGCAAACCAAACAAGGTGTCACAGGGTCGAGTATGCTAATCACGCGGTCGCTCTTTCGTCGCGTCGCAGAATCGGGTTTGTTTCTCGGAGTTTGAAAGTGATGACGTACGCGAGAAATCGTCGGTCGGCTGGTATTGGCCTGTCTTCAATGGTTGCTATCTCGTTTCACCGGAACGCAAAGGGGGCCCTGAGAATTTGCAGGACATCCAGACTAGTTTGCATGAGAGCTCTGGTCTTTGTCCTAGTTCTTTTGTTGGGTTGCTGTCTCGGTGATCCGTTCGCCAATGCCGCTCGACCCAATGTATTGATCGTCACGGTTGACGACATGAGCGCTGATTCGCTTGGAGCGTATGGTTGCAAGCTACCCGATACGTCGCCCAACATCGATCGATTTGCCAGTCAGTCGCTTCGCTTCCGTCACGGCCATGTTCCTGTTGGAAATTGCATGCCCGGTCGAAACATCATGTGGTCGGGGCTTTATTCGCATATCAATGGCGTTGAAGGCTTTCGACAGAATCCCAACCCCGATTACCCGGTGTTGTGCGATTTGGCCAAAGCCGCGGGATACTTCACTGCGATTCGAGGGAAGGTCTCGCATTCGACGCCGTATCATCCCTATGACTGGGATGCTGTTCTTGACACATCAATCGACGGAAGCAAGTACCACATCAAGGACGCAGCAAGTTATGGCGAATCAGCGCGAGCAGCGTTCTCCATGGCTAAGGACTCGGGTAAGCCATTTTGTTTGATGGTCAACATCTCCGATCCGCACAAGCCGTTTTACGCCGAGGGCAAAGGTGGCGTGACCGTTCCCGATCGGCATGTGCCGACACGGGTGTTCACTCCCGACGAAGTCCCCGTTCCCGGATTCTTGCCAGATGATCCCGTCGTGCGAAAAGAGCTTTCGCACTACTACTCGTCTGTGCGGAGGGCTGATGATTGTTTTGGAGCCGTGATGGCGGCTCTAAAGGATTCGGGGAAGTCAAGAAATACGTTCGTAATGTTTCTTTCCGACCATGGAATGCCGTTGCCTTTTGCAAAAACCCAGCTTTACCATCACAGCACGCACACGCCGCTCATGCTGCGTTGGCCAGGAGTCATCACTGAAGATGTGATTGATGACCAGCACTTAGTATCTAGCGTTGACTTCATTCCCACCCTATTGGAAGTGATGCAGGCGAAGCATCCGACGCCCGAGCGTCTGCATGGAAAGTCAATGGTGCCTTTGATGAAGGGACAAATTGATTCGGATCGAAGCTTTGCGATTCTGCAGTACAACGAAAACTCCGGTCGCAATCGACACCCCATGCGTGGGATCACAACACGCAATCGACTCTATATCTACAACCCCTGGAGCAATGGAGAACGAAATTTTGCGACGGCGACTGACGGGACGTCAACGTACAAGCAAATGGTTCGACTGGCCGCAGACGATCCCGCGATCGCAGGTCGCGTCCAATTGATCGATCATCGCGTGGTCGAGGAGTTCTTTGATATTGAGAGCGACCCGGACTGCTTGCATAACCTCGTCGATGATCCCAAGTACGCTCAGGAGATCGAAGGCCTTCGTAATCAGCTTGCTCAGTCGCTCGAGGCCATGAACGATCCGGTGGCTCCGCTTGTGGCAGATATTGATGATGTCGGTTTGCGCGAGCGATTCATGAAGAATGAGGATGCGAAAACCGAGCAAGCCAAGCTGGCAAGAAGTAAGAACAAAAAGAGTGAGAATACGACGAGCCCAAAAGCAAGGCGTCGGCACGTGAAGGAGTTTTCGATATCGGTTCCCAAGTCGACGGGCGTTGGTGAAACGATCGAAGTTGGAGTTCGCTATCGCCTCGCCAAGCAAGTCACAAAGCAGAAGCTGCACGTGACATTGAAGACGGCTGCTCCCTCGAAAGATGGCAAACGCCCTTCGGGCGGCAAGAGGCTCCATCGCGAGGTGGTGACGATCGAGAACGAGGGCGAGGCTAAACTCGTTTTTGAAGTCCCTGCCGATACGAATTCAGATTCGATCGTGTTTGCAGCCTTCATTGGGGAAGACTTTCAATCCAGTCTTCAACACATCTATTCAGACGTGATTGAGTTGGAAAAGAAAACCCAATAGAGACCTGAGGGAAAAGCCAATGCTTCCTCTCGAATGTACCTCGGGCTCTTGGTTGTAGATTGGCTACCTCTGCCGTTGAGCGAAATTCGCAAGCCCATCGCCGAACAACCGTTGCCAACCGTTTTGCAGTGAACTGATATAGGCGTCATCGACGCGTCCGTGATGAGCATCAGAAACCTTGAGTACACTCCCGGAATCCCGTTCGGTTATTGATAAGCAGAGAAGGCTTGTCGAGGGTCCGCCCCAGTCGGGCGCCACATGACCAACGAGATAGATTTTAAAGTCTTTTGGTTGAAAGAGCTGAATCGAGTACCAGATCAGAAACCCTCCATCGTCTTTGTATTCAACAAGACCTCGTCCACCCGGGCGAGTATCAAACTCAACGATTGAACTTTCATCGACCATATGAAAGTCCGGAAGCCACCAAGCATTGGTGTCTTCAATCAGCGCTTTCCAAACGGTCTCCCGTTTGGCATCGATTGTTATTTGCAGCTCATACTTCACGCATCTGGCCGAAGTGATTTCAGGTTCACTCATCATTTGGTTCCGGTTTGAGTCGTTTAGGTTTTTTGTGAAGCTTCCTTTTCCTCGATGGCATCCTTGAGTCTCGAAAGTGCAGAGGCCATGTGTCGAACGTGTTTACTGACCCAGCGATCGCAGACACGCTGGATGGGAACGGGGTTGAGGTAGTTCCATCGTTCTCGGCCTTCGCGTCGAACGACGACCAATTCCGCTCGGACCAAAATATCGATGTGCTTCATGACTGCCGTTCGGCAGTGAGATCCATTGAATCGCTGAACGATTTCGCCCGTCGTCAAAGGTCTTTCTGCGAGAGAGTCGAGAATCTGCCTCCGAGATGAATCTGAGAGAGACTTCCAAACTAGGTCGGCATCGGGTGAACTTGTCTTGTTTTTCATGTCACCAAAGGGTGACATGTGGCGGGTTTCTGTCAAGCCGCCTAGGGCATTTTTCGGTGAGCCTGAAGACGTATTCACCGCGACCCGGCTAGCCCGGCATTTTCGGGCAGCCTTAGGTGAGCCACTTTGCACCATAATTTGCGGGATTCCGACATGGCGATCTGATAGGCTCTCAGGATCGCGTAGGCGACTTGCGGTACCAAAACTGACACACGCTTATGAGAGGGGATCCAAGAATGCGAATCGCTGTTTTCTGTTGTTTGATTTGTCTAGCTGGTTACGAATCAGCGAAAGCTGAGATCGTGTTTCGCTGGGTCCTGATGTAGGCTCAGCCGGCCAGGGTGAGATCGTCTTTGACGAGACTTATATGGAGGCCAATGCAGATGGCGTGAATATTGTTTACACCGATGAGGGTAACTTCATCACGCCTTTCTCAAATCTTCCGGTTGTGAGGTTTTCATTCACGTTTGCAAGTGGATTCTCGATCACTGATGCGATCGGATTCTCTGAGACCACAACGGTCCAAAACATTCTTTCGTCGACACAGTTTCGTGCCAGCGACGGAGAGATTGCGGGTTTCGCCGGAGGAAGTTTTAGATTCAATATGACTTCTATTCGCACCGGAGATTCTGTTTTCAATGGTGTCAGCGTTGACGATATCGCATGTGTGGTGGGGCCGTGCCCCCAGCGTGGTGCGGAGTTTGCTTTTAGAGGAGTCTTCCCAAACGAAATCAATACGGGACGCTTTGTCCTCGTGCCCGAGCCCGGAGTATTAGCTGTTTTGGCGCCAAGCTGTTTACCAATGATGCTTCGTCGCTATCGCAAACACTGAAGGATTTTGGCCTCGAATTCGTCCCATCCTGATGTCCTGCGGTCAAGGATGATTTCGAGACGACTATCACGTCGGTAGGCTGACGGAGCATATGTGGTGCCGTCTTTGGCGCGATTGATCGTCCACCAGTTGTCTTCGCATCGAAATACGCCTTTCAACCGAACGATCGGATGCACGTGAGCCAAGAGATCCAAGAGCTGGTCGCGATCAAAGATGTCATCGATATGAAAGATCCAACCGCACGCATCAAAACTCGAATCGTTGTTCTGAAATCGTAAGGGCTTGCCCGAGCGAACCAGTTGATGGGGCTCTTTCTCCGATCCCAATTCGTCGGTGCCGTCTTCTGACTTTTGATCGTGCTTGGATACGATCGCAAGTTCTGCGATACCTTCACCTTCTTGGGTTGGCGTAGGGTGCGCATCAGCGAACATTGGGAAACGAACTGTTTCAAACGACATGTCCAACAGACTTTGGTCGATCACGCCAAAGCTGGTTTCGAGAACCAATTGTTTCGGTGGCCGAAACTCCTCGACCCAAGCTCGGCATTGAGCCACCAACTCGCTGTCTCGAGTGTCCGTCCAATTCAAAACAACAATATCGGCTAGCTGAATCTGATCTTGAAAAATGGCTGTCTCGCGCCAGCGGACATCATCGAAGTCCTGGGGATCGATGAGGCAAATGATATTTCGAAGATCGATGAGGTTGGAAAACGTAGGACTTCGCAATATGTCGACGACGTTGGCGGGGTGACTGACGCCGGACGGTTCCAAGACCAAACGATCCGGCTTCGTTCGTTCGATAAAACGCTTCAGTAAAGGTCTGAAGACCAACGCCAGCGTGCAGCACGCACAACCTCCACCGAGTTCCTCAACGGCCACACCTTCTAAGTTTGAGTCGACCAACGCATGATCGATTGACACCTTTCCAAACTCGTTGATCAGTACCGACCACTTTTCGCCAGTGCTTCTTCCATCAATCAAGTTTGCAATCGCGGTAGTCTTACCCGAACCCAGAAAACCAACGATCATATTGGTCGGGATCAGGCTTGTTTCTTCAGTGGGCATCCCTCTAGCGTATCGCGGCTGACTAGTGCTGCACCAGCCGCCTGTATTGGTCCGAAGTCGCGAATTGCAATGAATTGAGTGGTTACTAGTCGATGAAGAAATCAGCTTGCGCGGTCGTGGCATCCAGCTTCTGAGGTTCTTCGAGGGTGGAAAGAACGACCGGTTCCATTTTTGAGATGAGGAGTGGTTTGGTCGAATTTTCGATCTGAGCCCCCGACCTGGATTTCAAAGCCATTCGATAATGGCCTGGGGTATCCGAAAAGTTACGATCGGTAATTGAGACTCTCTTCTTTTTTCGACTGAGCTCAATTTCGGCTGCTAACAGGCAAGAGAGCTTGCGATGGCTCCAACCGGAATAGCTAGCTGAAAGTGGCGAGAGTTGGACGGTCTCGCCGTCGATTACGAGACTCATGCCTTTGGGAAGAGACGTCAACGCGACCGTTTTGAATTGTGCCCACATTTCAGTGGAGTTTTCACTAGGTCGGAGACCTCTATCCATCAACTCTTTCCTGAGTGTGACTTCGCTCATTTCAAGCGAATACTCAACCAAGATGCGAGAGGGTTTTACCGAGATCTGGACTCGGCGTTCTATCTCCCCGTCGGGCAAATCATGACCCCGAGCACTCAAATGGAGTGCTAGAAGCAGCAAGAGCGGAGGCAGAACTCGAAGTCTTGCCATTGAACGGCCTTAATTATTGACCCTGGGCGCCTTCCTCGATGACCCACAACTTTGTTGGGCTTTCGCTCATGTAATAAAGGCGACCATTGGCGGCGACGGGGGTTGTTCGCAATTTGGTACCGTCCTCATGCTCAATCTCGGCGAGCAGATCCAGTTCTTTGCCGTGCTTGAAGACATACATGATTCCGTCATCATTGCCGATAAAGACTTTGCCGTCGGCGACACATGGTGATGCCCAAGTGTTGGCGAACATGTTTTCAGTCCAGTAGAGTTCGCCGGTGTTGGCATCGAGGCAATGGACGTGGCCACCCAACTCAGTGATGTAAAGGATATCGTCCTGAATCGCACAGGTCGACATTGAACGACCAAAGTAGTAAGTCTCATCGGTAGGACTGGGTTCGTCTTCGGTGACTGGACCACCGTAATGCCAAATCTCAGCGGAGTCGGGATTGGGCTGTTCTTTAACTTCCGGCTCATACTCCAGGGCGATGGTTGGTGAGACGTCTTTGTCTTCGCGGGTTGGAGTCTTCATCAGATCGATGCAATACAAATGCCCGACGCCGGTATCGTGCTCAGGGTCTTGTCCTACAGCAATGTAAAGTTTGTCTTTGTAGACGACGGGGGTGCCAACGAAGTCGTTAGCTGTGCCGCGTCCACCAAGTCGATACACGGCATCCTTGGGATTGCAATCAAACTTCCAAAGCAACTCACCCGCAGGATTGAAGCTGTAAATCCAACCATCGCCGCCTGGGAAAATCACTTGAGGCTTACCGCCAGGCTCTGCATAGGTTGGGTTGGACCACTGACCATGCATGATGTTGCGTCTTGATTGGCCGGGAAGATTGCTGGACCAAAGGACGCTGCCATCATTCTTGTTTAGCGCTAAGAAACTGGGTTTGTCCTCGGATGGGACGCGAAGGTGAGCCGCATCAACACCGTTACTGGTAACCAGAAACAAGGTATCGCCAACGATCATCGGCGAGCATGTCGCGATGTTGTGTGGAAACACGTTTAGCTCACCAATCATGTCAAGCTTCCAGTAGATCTCTCCGGTCTTGATATCAGCGCAAATCGCCTCGCATCGGTTTCCGATGTAGTAGAAGCGGTCGCCCTCAATGCACGGCGTTGAGCAAATGCCTTGTTGAGGCCAATCCCAAACTCGACCCGCTGCAAGCTTGTCGTGAACAATTTGCCATTGGAAAGCTCCATCGCTATCGATGAAGCACATCATGACACCCTTGTCTCCCTTGATTT
>JBCCKZ010000246.1:0-7690 GCA_039027135.1 Planctomycetota bacterium | reverse complement strand
CGCTAGTGGAGATCCACTCGTCTGTATTTGCCTTCGATTATTCACGCTTGGCACCGGATGTAAGATTGTATCTACAAAAACGCTCCTGGATGGCTCATCATCTTGAGCAGTTTCCTAGCTAGTAATTGACTCAGCGAATGACTCGGAATCGGCACCGAGCCGTAAGAGTTCGGCGTCAATAGCATACGACGATTGGCGGCTCACCGTCGGCAGAGTTAACAAGCCTATAAACGTCCAGATCGTGAACGCCATGCTGGTCATTGTTAACTCGGCTACGCTGGCGACGCCCGCGCCCGGAACCAACGTGGCAAGGAAGAAGCCAACAACAATCCAACCTACTGCAAGCACGATACCTCTTGTCCGACTTCCGGAATCGACGGCAATCATCCGCCGTGCAAGTACAACGGCTAACTGATCAACAGACAGTTCGTAAAAAAATCCTTTTGGAATCACAATCGACTCAAACCCTGGCAGCCCAACAACACCTCCAGTAAATCCGGGATCCACATTTTCGACCACGTTGACCGGAAGCCGGTTCAAATTCCAGCTTCCGATTCGATCGAGAGATTGACTCACTTTCTCAAAGTCATCCCTCGAGCGGCAGCCAGTCAACAGGGCTACCAGTCTCCATTGCGCGGCAACATACAGAAGACACATGAGAGCCACGATTATTACGGCTCCAGTCAACCCGAGCTGTCTGCCCGCTGCGAGAATCAGCAGTGTCGTGACGAAGAACAGCACTGATTGAATCAGTACACCTCGAACCCACCGAAAGAAATCGATTGGCGATTGAAGCGTGAAGGCGCAATAAAACCTCCCCACAAATCGAATGGTGCCATCACGAGAACAAAGGATGCAATCAGTGCAGCAATGGCAAGACTATCGAGACCGCTTCCTACCTGAGAATTTGGAAGGTAGACATGGGGTAATCGTAGCGCAATCGCAATTCCACAGACCACCACAAGCCTACACCACTCACGCCAATCAATAGTCGAGCACGGGCGTACGAGATCATGACATTCACAACCTCCAGGGGTAAAAAGCGTTTAGCTTCCGACGGCGAGAGACAGCGAGTCTGTCTTCCGTTCACCCCGTGTTTGACTCAACTCAGACAGCACGACGAGAGCACGAAGCCGCAGCTGCATCGCCGTGGCCATTTCCTGGCGTTCTCGACGCTCTTCTTGTGTCCATGTGTCCTGAATGCTGGACAGACTTTTCGCTATTTCGCTTCTCATGCGGTATCTCCCATCGTCTCGGTTGCCACCATTATTTGGACATGGCAAGGGTTCCCACGATGGGGGCACCTAAACCGGTCGAATGATGCGAGTGCCGGGCCGAGATCGCACGTGTGAAGCGGATAATTTGCTGTGATTGCAAGGTTAGGCAGACGCGTGCTCTACGATCTCAAAGTTTCGCCGCAAGTTGCGCCAAAGTAGACGTGAGACCGAAGTACTACCCCAGCGGCGAGTACGTCCGCAACTGGTTGCCGAACTAGCGGGTGTGCCGGCCGATCACATTCACTCCCCTTCGAAGATGCATCCCGCGGAGTAAACGTGATGAGCGTGCACGATTGGTATTCACAACCCGGCGCCGATTGTTGATCTCTTCAAGTCGGCAGATCACTACGAACAGATCTATAACTTGGGCTAGCGAATTATGCCTTCTCGCGCTGACCGAAGTGCTCGTTTCGACCTCATCTCATGGAACAAGCCAACAGCAGTCACATTTGCCGGAATCCTGATAGTTTAGCCGCGCTCGCACGTGTCCCTCCCGCTTCAGGTACAACCAATCCGCCGTCGTTACAAAGGTGCGCACGATCCGGAAGTTCACTCTTCCGCGTTCAGACTCCAATGAAGAAACCGACCGGTCACTCGTGTCCGGCGGATGCTGGTCAGGCACGACAGTTCCCGGTGGCGCGAGTGACAGGTAGGCGGACCGGCTACCAAGCGAAGTTTGGGCCCACGCCCGATCGGCCTCCGCTCCGTCGATGATGGTTGCGGACCCTTCAAGGCGGAGCTGCATTTTCGTAACGGTCGCGTAAAACAACCAGCATACGTCCTGGTTTTCAAGTTGATCAATTTTTGCCGATCGGATGTCGGTGTGAAAATCAACGGAGAGTGTCGAGCGATCAGCCTTGCGCAGAATGACGGTACGCGATTTCGGACGGGCTCTGTCCGGACCGTCCATCGCCGCGGTGGAGAATGTACCCTCATTCCATGGATGTTTCTTCGAGGAAGCTCCGCCCAGGAGGCTTTGCCAAATGAGATCCTCCATGCCTTGTAGCGAATCTTCAGAGCCGAGCAACAAATCGAACGCAGAGCGAAGCCCCATGACTTTCTCCGTTTAGGACAATAAGTAATCGTTGCCGCCGAAATCCCGAAGCTGCCCAAGCCTCTTACTTGCAACTACGACCGAATATCAGGGAAACTTACAGGATCCTTCCGTTTAGTTTCGACGCCAGCGTAGGCTCTGAATGTTCCATTCTCTCACCACCCTATTCCCTCGCGTTCAATTTGCTCGGCAAGTGAAATCGCCCGAGCCAGTTGATCGTTCGTCAGCTGTTTGTAAGCAGTCAATCGTCGGTCCAGATGACGGTACCAACAATCTTGGAACAACTGGTCAAGAATGACCGGCATAAAGCAGTGGTCGTCCTGCAGCGACCACCGGTTCAATCGCGCTTTTGCCGGCAGGATTACTCGGTTTAAATCGAGGTATCTGTCCTGCAGCTCATATCGATGTTCTCCGCTTCCACAGTCGCCTGGAAACCCCCGAGTGCCGTTGTCTATCATTAAAGTTGTTATGTGTGTTTATCTGTGACTCAAGAAGGCTCTTCGACATCCACCTTATTTTGTCGTGCACCTGAGTTCGCACTAGAAGCAATAGCCAAAGTTCGATCGGTGCTTTCCGAGACAATAGGACAATCGGCCCGGTTCGCAGTCATCGAATTTCGTATCCAAAGAAGTTGCCAAACTAGGCATCCAGTTGTGAAAACTTTTGGTCGCGGGCACGCCGATCACGCCCTTGACTGATGATCGCTTCGATCTGATTTCGAGGCATTTGCAGTTGCTCGCCTATCTCATCAACGCTCAAGCCGTTGAGCCATCCGAGCTGGATCGTTGATTCGAGGTAATCACCGAGTTCGCGGTGAGTACGGCTGGGCTCCCGAATCTGATCGAGCACTCCATCCCAAAACATGATTCGTGCTTGAAGCGCACGTATCGCCGACTCTTCAGCCAATCGCCATTTTAAGTCGTCCTCGCCGCATATAGAGACGACCATCTGCTCAGCCATTGGACCGTGAGAATCGCCATCAATTTCGATGTGTCGGTTTAGGTAGTACAAGAAATCATCAAAGGATTGATCACCAACCGCCTGAGTCTCTACGACAACCCGCTCAAAAACGCTGGGCAATAGGTCTTCCCGACCAAACGCAAATGCAGCCGCCACCTCGCAAACCTGACCTTGAAGGGCTGTCGACATCGTCCTGTAGACAAATGAACGCGTACACTCGGGGATCTCGAGTCGCTGAAGTGCATCAAATACCCCTGTGCCATGTCGCAACAGGTCAAGGAAGCGATCAATTTGCGTCGTGTCAGCCCCACACCCGACCATGGAGCGATGGTACAGCTCGAAGTGTGATGCATATTCGCCATTCTCAGACTCGTCGGTCTCTTCGCACAGGACAATTTCATTAATCAGCCTGCAGGTTTGCGTGTTCTTCGCGGGCAACCACACCGTGTCCGTGCAAGTCAAAGACGCTTGCAGCGATTTCAGTATCGCCATGAAATCCCACACTGCAAAAACGTGGTTCTCCATGAAAACCTGTACGTCCGCCAAGGACTTCATCGACCCGTAGATTGGATGGGCTATCAGTTTCTCCTGTAGCGGTGCAACAGACTCAGTAATTCTCTGAAGTTGATTCATCGCAGCTCTATTTCAGGCCCAAGGTGTGCTGGTGATGGATGACGCTGAAGTCAATCGAATAACAAAGTGGTGCTTTCTGCCTCGAGTCAACCGCAAGAAAGGCATCTGCTTAAACCGTGAGGGGTGCGGAGACAGAGAAATGTCCCAAGCCTCGGACGCCCACTGGCCGAATCGCTACTATGCCCCACCGAATAAACAGCCCCTAACGCTGGAACTTTGTCATGGAAAACCAGGACCTGATTGAACAGTTGAACGCGATCCTGCGACACGAATGGACAGGCGTAGCTCAGTATGCACAGGCCAGCTTCATGGTCCAGGGAGTCTGGCGGCAGGTGTATGCTGAAAAATTTGAAGAGGACGCTCAAGAATCATTCGGCCATGCGGAGCTTATTGGCGAGAAGATTGCGGCTCTTGGTGCTATCCCTACAACAACTCGCAACGAGATCAGCCAATCGACGGACGTTCACGAGATCTTGCAGTTCAGCCTGAAGTTCGAATCAAAGGCAGTAGAAATGTACCTACGTGCCATCGAGCTAGCGGCCAACGACCGGCCACTCGTCGTGTTCCTGGAGGACATACTCAGAGACGAGCAGGAGGGTGTTGACGAATACACGAAGTTACTCCGGGAGACGAAGTCCGCCGTCGCGGAGCAGACGACCTACAGGGAAGCCGTTTAGAACGATGATCAGGTAGAACCCGTGATGCTGCGACTAAGTGTCACCATCTCGCGAAGGGTGATCCGGCAGGATCGCCCTTTGTTCATTAGTGGGAAGCCGTAGGCACTCAACTGAGTCAAAATCTGTCGAATGCTCTCCTTCTTAGCAAAGCTATATGATCGCTGCGACACTGCGACTTTTCGCCACGAGCTTGAGAAATGGTTTGTGCGACTCGCGGCCGGTGGGTTCATTGTCCACTTGGTGTTGATTGCGCTAGCACGGTCGATCCCGTCACTCAATGGTGGCCTTCTATCAGGGCTCGACCGAAACTACTTGCATGCGGTGTATACGCCCTTCAGCTTCATTCTCTTTTATGAGGTTTTGCTTTTGGTGCTTGCCCTACCGCAATCTCACACGAGTTCTGTTGGCAAGCAGTACGAAATTGTCTCACTAATCATCATCCGACGCGTTTTCAAGGATATCGGAGAATTTCGAGACCCGGTTACGTGGATCACGCAAGTCGACGAATCGATGATGGTGCTGGCAGATATGCTTGCAGCTGCGCTCATGTTCTTGCTGGTAACGGCGTTCTACCGCGTGAGGAAGAATGTGGTGCGATCACGTCCTCCCGATAATCTCGATCGATTCATACAGATAAAGAAGGCCGTTGCTGTACTGCTTTGTGTAGTTCTGATGTTGCTCGCGGCGCATAACCTTCTTGGCTGGACAGTGGAAGCAGTGAGCGTCGCGCGAGGTCAATCGACTGGCAGTATGAATCTGGATTTGTTCTTCTTTCCAGCGTTTTTCGAGTTCATGATCTTCACCGATGTGTTTCTACTCATCATCTCCCTCCCGTTCTTTGAGCGGTATGAGTACCTGATCCGCAATGCCGGATTTGTGATATCGACCGTCTTGCTTCGATTCTCACTGTCCACTCCAAAGCCGTATGATCTGGGGGTCGGGCTGGTGGCGATGCTCTACGGATTGTGCGTACTGGCAGTCTTCGCCTACTTCACCCGCGTCGCGGATGATGACGCATCGGCACACGAAGAGAGGGATCTGAGTGAATCCGATCGTCGACCCAGACAATTCAGCGAAGTCGTTCGTGTCACAACCTAGACAGAGCACCGTGTCCAACAACTCGGGCAAAGTTGGGACTATATAGTTCCTCTGCCTTCTTGGTTCGTCTAACGCGTCTCTCACGGTCAGGCGTACCATGCCCGCACGCGTGACTCCGCGCGACCAAACTCAGTCGCGCAACCCCAGCGGTAGTTTCAAGAGTTGCAAATCAGCCTGGATATTGCCAACAGCACCCTGGGAATCGCGTTCGATTGCAAGGGTGATGTGCAGAGCGTGGGAGCACCTACCGATTGTGCGAAGCCCGTGCGCTATGTCACGTAGGTGTATTCGACCGACGCTTTTTCGGCCAGCGGCCAAGTGAACTCGGCTGCATCGGTCTACGCGCCTTAGCGAAATCTGTTCGTCGCGGTCTGCTCAGATTCTCGGACTATTTTGGAGTAAACGTGCAGCGAACTGGCTGCGAATCTTCTTAACGAGAATGACCGGAGGTCGAGCAGGAAGCCTTGCACCGGCTATCGGCTGGGGAAGGAACGGAACAATGATGTGACAGGTCGACGGCTTTGGAGTCGTCACCATGACCAACAGCGTTGAAGTGATCTCAGTAAAGTACCTCACGACCAAGAAGCTCTCCGGCGGAACTCGCAAGGAATACAAGTCCACCGTCACCAAATGGACTGCCTGGGGCAACGGTGTCGAAGTCGATCAAATTAACCGATCGCACATTCGCGACTTTCTCGATTGGATGCATGACAAGGCTGCCGAAGATGGCGGTTCCAATCCTGGACGCACTGCGAATAAGGCTCGAGAAAACCTCCGCGCGATCATGTCGTGGGCCTGGGAGCAAGATTACGTCGCGAAGCTTCCCCGATTCCCGAGCCCAAAACCGCAACGCGATGTCGCAGGTCGACACTATCTGGCAAAACCAGATCTCAACGGTCTGTATTCTGCCACTTACCAACTGCCGCAATTACGTGGCTGGAAGCAATCTTTCACGGTGGGCCACTATTGGCGAGCGGCGCTGGTCGTGTTCTTTAACTATGGAGTCGATACCGGGACGGTGTTCGGGTCTGCTGGATTTCACGAGCCGGTATTGTGGCGACATGTGTCATGGCGTCCGGAGCCACCAAACGGCCAGGGCAAAGAGTGTCGGTATGGTTGGCTGTACTATCGTCGCGTGAAGACCAACAAGCAGTTTCACCGTCCTATTAATCGCGTCGTTCATGCGCACCTGAAGAGCATCCGACCGGTAACGCCGCAGCCGGACGAACCAGTCTTCGCGGGTGGCACTTCACGGCCCAACAAACAGTTCCAGCTGTTGTGTGACCTGGCTGGCATCACGCCAAAGCAGGATGTGGAAACGGGCGAGGAGAAACTCTGGGTTCTGAAAGATCTGAGAAAGACTGCGGCGACCTACTACGATGAGCACATGCCGGAATCGTCGATCGAGATTCTGGGCCACAGCGTCGGCGGTGTCACGTATCGGCACTACGCCCACCGAGACCCGCTCGCATTCAAAGCGATCATGACGCTGCCGCAACCGACGGCGTTCACTGCCTTGCATCACGGATTCGATGGCGAGTGTCCGTGCTGCCGTCGGAAATTCCAGCAAGCCTGATCCGCGTCAGCGTGTCGGCCTTGGCGACAGCACCTCCGCGTAACCTGCGGAGGTGTGCCGACCGAAGCCGCCAAATCGGTTTTCTTCGTGCGGTAGACGGGTCCAACCGCTGGTAGTTGCGAAGCTCAATTCGCGGGCTATTAACGGCCGGTTCTTTACCCGTGGAAGCAATTGTATTCTGCTGTTGAAATCGCCGGAAATATCGGTGACCGGAATCAGCTCACTACCTCCGCTGGACAGTGGCGAAATTCTGGTGTGGCTACACCATTCATTGTCGCATTCGACGTCGACGTGTACTAATCCCTGTTATTTCGAGACAAGTTGTTTTTGCACGGAGTCTTCTAGATTCGCGTAGCAATTGTGAATCCACAGCACCAGCAGGCCGAAGGCAACCGCGAAAACCACTAGCGTGGTG
>JBCCKZ010000245.1:0-7693 GCA_039027135.1 Planctomycetota bacterium | reverse complement strand
TTTCCGATAGCAACTACTTCAGTCGTCAGTTTCGAAAAGCTCACGGTCAGTCTCCACGCGAATACCGAAAGCTCTATCGATGAAGTTTCCCCTAAAAAATTGCTTGTTTCGTGAGCCGTGACCCGGATACGAGCGTAGCGAATAGAAGGGCCGGGCATACACCATTCCCTTAATCATTGGCCTAATCTCTGCTTAGCTGCTCGCTTAGCAATCTTAGCCCAATACCCTCGCGGCTGCGCAGCATCTTACCCATGGCTCACTGCCATTGCTTTATCCACCTTGAAACCAATTGAAATACGATAAAGCAGTCTTCAGTAGACGTCATTAGAATGCCATGACAAAAGAATGTCTTTTCTAACGCCGTGAGGGCTTTGAAGTGGCGATTAAAACGACTAGTCGAATCCGAATGCTAGCGATTTTGCTGTGGTCAGCGGTGGGGCTGCATTGTTTTGCCGATACGAATAGCAATCAGAAAAATGTGCTATTCATCGCCGTGGATGATCTACGACCTGAACTGGGATGCTATGGCGAAGAATACATTCATTCACCCAACATCGATGCGTTGGCTGCGGAAGGAGTTACATTCACACGAGCCTATTGCCAGCAAGCCGTCTGCAACCCCTCGCGGGTCAGTGTGATGACGGGGCTGCGGCCCGACACGACTCAAGTGTGGGATCTGGTGACTGACTTTCGGACGACGATTCCAGATGCCATCACTATCCCCCAACACTTTCGTGCGAACGGTTATCGAGCTCTTTCGTTTGGGAAGATTTTCCACAATCCCTTTCCCGATCATGAATCGTGGGATGTGCCACACCGCTTTCCCAAGAGCTCTCGATTGTGGTCGGCTGATGCCAAAAAGAAGCTTGCTGAGTATCGAAGCCAGATGCGAGCTAGCGGGAAAAGAGAAGCCGCGATTCGAAGGATGCGAGCGGTTGCCACGGAAGTCGTCGACTATCCCGAGAGCCAACACATCGATGTAGCAATTGCTGACCAAGCCATCTCGGCAATGAGCGAGCATGCCCAGAACAAGCGTACCGATGGCGAGCGTCCCTTGTTCCTTGCCGTCGGCTTCATTCGCCCCCATCTTCCATTCGTCGTGCCACGGAAGTACTGGCAGGTTTATGAAAGGGACAAGATCCCACTGGCAAAAAATCAATTGCTACCCAAGTCAATGCCCGAAATCGCATTCGGAAATCGTTCGCTCGGTGGCTTCTATGAACTGCGTGACTACATGGATTTCGCCAACGCACCATCGCCTTTTAAGACATCTCTGGCCGAGGAGCAACAACGCGAACTCAAGCATGGTTATTGTGCAGCAATATCGCTTGTTGACGCGCAGATTGGTCGGCTCCTGAGGGCACTTGATCAACAAGGTCTACGCGAAAAAACGATCATCGTTCTTTGGAGCGACCATGGTTGGAAACTCGGCGAACATAATGGCTGGTGTAAACAGACCAACTTTGAAATTGACACTCGCACTCCCCTGATTATTTCAGCCCCAAATGCCAACGCGAATGGGAGTTCCTGCGATTCGCTGGTCGAGTTGATCGACATCTATCCGACGCTTTGCGATTTGGTTGAAATCCCCATTCCGGACTCGGTCGAAGGTGTAACAATCAAAACATTGCTTGACGATGTTTCGGCAAGCGCTAAGGACGCATCGTTCAGTCAGTTTCGCCGTCGTCAAAACGGTCGCGAGTACATGGGCTATTCAATGCGAACAGATAGATATCGCTACGTGGAGTGGCTTGATCGCTCCCTGGCAACGAGGGTTGCTCGTGAACTCTATGACCATCAAGCAGATCCGCGAGAGGACATCAACATCGCCGTGGATTCGTCGAACGATGACCTGCTCGAACAACTTTCTAGTAAGCTCTGGTCAACGCTTCCTCGGCCCGCTCCAAGGCCTACCAGAGCATCCAAGCCCGCGAATGTAAATTAGATGATTAGACCGCCAACACTTCACAGGGATTTCTAGGGAAACTACCGAAAAATGTTATGCCAGATCCTGGGCTCATCGAACGAACTCCATCCAAGGCATCCAAGGCATCCAAGGCATCCAAGCAGTTTGCTGTTTCTCAAGCAATTCTGAATACTTTTGGTTGGTTACCAAGTTGGCGATTTCATTCGGAAGAACTAAAAGACCAAGCACCTTTCCCCCATCGCGAATTTTCTAGGAAGATGCGTGCAAACATCATCGACCAAGCAGGACAGCCACCAGATTGGATTGGCTGGGGGCAACCAGCGTTTCGGAAGTTAGAAACTCCTTGGGCTTACCAAGCCTCTTGCCGAGATCAATGTCGACCCACTGGATCTGGTACTTTTCAGCGAGTTCGGACGCGGCCAATCTCGCCTCGGCCAAGTTCTTCTTTTCTTTGGTCGCAGGAAAGTAGACCACGACCATCGTGCGATCGGCACTCGCCGATAAGTAGGCTTCGTTCTTTGAGCGATCCAAGAGCAACTGATTAGAAGGGGCGACATCCCATAACGGAATGGCTTTTTCGACGATTCTGGCTGCACGTATACAGGCGACTGCTTTGTCGCTGATGCCAAGTCCGGAATCCGGTCTATGAAATCGAATGGAGGCCGCCCCCGCCAGCAAGTGCCTCCAAAAACGCTCGATCGCATCTTGATCTGAGTGTCCAAACTTGTTTCCGTCCGCGCCGTAAGTCTTTGTCGTGTTCATCGGTCGAGGTTGCTTCTTGAGATAGTTGCGAACGAACAAGAAGTTATCCCAGTGCTCTTGACCGGCATTTTGATTGTTTTGTGAAACATCTACAAAGTCGTAGCGCTCTGGGTGATCAAAAGTCTGGCGATGTCGCTCCGCCTTCAAATCCCAGTCATCCCACATTTCGGTAATCATGACCTGCTTGCCGATAATTTCTGCCTTCGCTCGAATAAAGTCAGTCCAGTACTTTGCCCATGCAGGCTCCGCCTTTGTTTCATTGTAAATGCAGTACAAGACGTGGTCGTATTTGAGTGAATGCGAAAGAAGCTCTGACACAAATCTATCTTGATACTTCAGCACAACCTGATTGTTCCTCTGATCAGGCGTAGTGAAAAAGAACGGCTGTTTGTTGGCACCAGGGTGATCCGGATAACGCGGCTCAAATCCTGACTCTCCAAACGTGTAGTTCACGTTGTTTCTCGGATTGAAAGGATGTTTCTTTTCCCAACGATGGGGATCGCTCTTTCGAACATCCGTGAAGTCAAAGCGGTCCCAAATTTCGATTTGAACAACGATATTTCTCTTCGCTGTCTCAGACAGCATCGTCTCGAAGCGTTGCCAGTAGATGGGATTCCATCGGTCCAGATCGTACTTGCCACTTTCGAGCTGGAGAAAAGCATACTCCTCGAAGCCGCCATCCTGGCGGTCGCTCATTGTGTTCCGAATCACATTTCCACCGGCATCTGCGATTCGATTCAGCTGATCCACTAAACGATCTGCGGGCCACTGAAAAAGATTGTCATCATCGCTGCCGCCAAGTAGCAAAACAGGTTGGTCATCGATCGACCAGTACCACGCATTTGTAGTCCAAGGTTTGAGTGATGGCCCATCCGCGATTGCGAAACGGCAACCAATGATAGAGAACGAAAACACAATCCAGATTGCAATGAATGACGTTTGATGAAGCACGACGTGTGTCATGAGGAATCTCATGTGCAAATTGAACAACTTGGAACCGCGAGACAGAGCCGTTCGTTCAAGATGTAGGTGATTGAATCTTCTCTAGTATAAAGTTCTCATGTGCAAATGAGGTGTTCTCGAAGGCAATGTTCTTCCGAGATTGTTTCGTCCAACAACAATTGCAGTATTCCAAGCCCGCTGAGATGGATAGAAGATTGAAAGACGCTGAAACGCCACTTAAGGAACTTAAAGACAGGATTCAACGTTTCACCGATGAGCGTGACTGGCACCAGTTCCATGACCTCAAGAATCTCTCAATGGCGCTTGCGATCGAGGCGGGCGAGTTGATGGAGCACTTCCGGTGGGTTGCCAATACGGAAGCACAGTCAGTAATGAAAAATCCTGGATCTGCTGTTGAGATTCGGGAAGAGCTCGCGGATGTATTGCTGTTTGTGGTTCAGTTCGCGAATGTTGCCAACATCGATCTTATGGAAGCGGCCGAAAGAAAGCTCGCCATCAATGCAGAGAGATACCCGATTAGCAAGTCAAAAGGCGTTGCCACGAAGTACAATAAGCTTTGATGCGAAAGAGCGAGGCGTCAGCTCATCAATATTTCTAGGTTGAAGCTTCGTCGCCTACCCACCTTCCGAAGTCTGAATCTGAAACATTGCTTCCGCACAGAATCAGACTAACGCGTCGACCAGCGAAACGCGGTAGGTCTTCTATGATGGCTGCGACGCCCAACGCGGCGGCAGGTTCGACGATCAGTCCTGCGTGCTCGTGGATCAATCTCATCCCCTGGCGAATGCTGTTTTCCTGAACCAGGACTGCGTCATCAATCACCTCCAACAGATCCTCGAGAACTTCGAGAATCGGAAAGCGTCCCGCTACACCGTCGGCAATCGTGTTGATCGAGTCAGTATTGACGATTCGTTTTTCACGCCAGGAAAGTGTCATCGCGGGAGCGCCATTTGGCTGGACGCAAATCACCTCGGTCAATGGGCTCTGCTTCTTCATCACGAAGCCAATTCCGGATGCCATTGCCCCTCCCCCAAGAGAAACCAAGACAACGTCGGGTTGGGGACTGCCTTGCGCGATAAGCTCAAGACCAATCGTTGCGGCACCTTCGCACGTGCTGATATTCTCGCTGTCCTCGATTAGGTACGAATTCTCCATCTTGGACGCTAGGGAGGCCTGTTCTCGAGCAACCTCGATGTCGCCGTCGACCAAGCGTAACTCTGCTCCAAGTTCTTTGATTCGATTGAGCTTCAACGGACTTGCAGCTCGCGATGCATAGACAATCGATGAAAGGTTCAGGGCTCGCGAACAATAGGCGACGGCTTGTCCTAAATTTCCAGCACTCGCGCAAACCACGCTTTTGAAACCAGCATCCTTTGCGTTCTCGACGGCAATATGAGAACCGCGACCTTTGAAACAGCCAATCGGGTTGAGTGTTTCGATCTTGAGAGTGGCGTTGCAATTAAGTGCGCCGTTCAGCGATTCGCATTCATAACTTGGCGTGTCTCGAAATACCGCCGGCAGGGCGTTCCAAGCCGACTCAATTCTATTCAGGTTTAGTCGCATGGAACGTCTTCCTCACTCGAACCTGTGAGGCCTAGTAGACCATCAATGCTCGATTCATTTTTCTGCGAACGGTAGTGCTTCAACTCGCTCTCTCCTTTCTTGATCGCCCACTCTGCGAGCTGTTTGCGAGGGCCTTGGAAGGTCATCAAGGGAACTACGAATCCACTTGAGTCGGAGACGCGGTTGCATGAGATTCGAATGATCGAGCGTAGGCCTCCGTACGAGGGAAATAGCTTAGACCGCCCACCAAACTCGACATGGCTGGGCTCAATCACTTCATCCTTGCCGTGCAAACGTACAATCTTAGGCGGCCCTTCAATCGCACAGAACATCAGTGCGATTCGCCCATTCTCTTTCACGTGCGAGATTGTCTCGACACCGCTTCTGGTTAGGTCGGGATACCCAACAGTGTTTTTATCGAGGATCCGAAAAGAGTCCAGGCCTTTGGGTGACAAGTTAACATGACCGTTGGCGGCAAGAGGTGCTGAAGCGACAAAGAACATGGGTTGGCTGAGGAGAAACTTCTGCAACCTAGCGTTGATATTCGGATAGACCTTTCCCATTTTTTGCCTCGAGGTCGATGACATTTAGCAGTTGGCTTTAGCCAGCCACTTAATCGATTGTACGACTCAAGTTGCCTGCCCTTAAGCTCCCATTCTTCGACTTCAAATCTCAAGGTGGATTCTGTGGTCTTTGTCCTCAGGACCGCAGGTGCCGATCTCAAGGGGCCGTATTGTCTACAATGGCACTCCGGCGATTTAGCTCGAGTCCGGGATCCGGTGGTTTGTCTGCGGGCCAGTTCTTCCCATCCTAAAGGACTTTTTCCGACTCGTGATTTCATGTCTCCCCAAGATCATCATGTTCAGATTATTAGCGTCGACGAATCAAGTCATCCTTGCCGCTGCACTCCTTTTACCTTCGGCGGTTGCTGCTCAGGAACAGGGCACCGCAACGAAACAAAACCGACCTAAGTCCAAGGAGCTTCCGTTTCAACCCAAGGATGGAGAGACCGTCGTCTTTCTAGGCGATTCGATTACTCACCAATGCCAATATACCCAGTACATTGAGGACTTTTTCTTCACGAGGTACCCGCAAAGGAAAATCACCTTTCACAACGCCGGTGTGTCCGGTGACAAAGCTTCAGACGCTCTTGTCCGTTTCGATCAGGACGTTGCTTCGCATCGTCCTGACTACGTCACCATTCTATTGGGCATGAACGATGGACAATACCAAGACTATGACTCAGAGATTTTCGCCGAATACGAACGCGGGATGAATGAAATAGTTGAACGCATTACTTCCATCGGCGCGAAACCAATCGTCTTGTCTCCAACCATGTTTGATCACGGGCAGGTCAACCGTCGCAAGGATGATGAAACATGGCGATTTCGAACAAAGGAATTCTCATCGAAGTACAACGCGTTGATGGCTTTCTATGGTGGTTGGCTCTTGGAACAAGCTGCCAGTCGTGACGTTGCCTATGTCAATCTTTGGGGGCCATTGAACGAACACACGATTCTGGGGCGACGCGGTAATCCCGCTTTTACATTAGTTGGGGATGCAATTCATCCGCAAGGTTCTGGTCAGATGGTGATGGCCTTCGAGTTCTTGTCACAATTAGGCGTCGAACGGTCTTCGGCGTCATCGATTGTGATCACTATGCGTCAGGGAAGGCCGATCAGTCGACAAGTCGAGAACCTCGATTTTGACATCGAAACGAAAGAGATGTCATTCACTCACAAGGCGAGTTCGCTGCCTTGGGTCGTTCCCGAAGACGACACTTCGCGGCCGATGAAGTGGGGTCTGCCGAACGATGCTCGCGTTGGGTATGCGATCACAAAAGCAGGGCACAAGTTGAGTGCCGACCGCCTGAAGATTGTCGGTTTGCCTGCTGGCCAATACGAGGTGGCGATCGATGGAAAGCCGATCGGGCAATGGTCACACGCGGCGCTCGGTACCAAGATCGAGATCCAGGAAAATCAAAAAACACCTCAGTACCAGCAGGCGCTCCGTATCGCGCAGCTCAACCAGAAGCGAAATGACGAGTGCGTTCGCCCGATGCGAGACAAGTGGAGCACCATCAAGGGACTGCGTCGGCGCTACGCGGATAAGCCTGAGTTGCTAAAGAAGAACCTGGCAAAGGTTCACGCTGTACTTGCAGAGCTTTCCAGTGCATCGCATCGGTTCCAGCAAGAGATCTACGAAGAAGCCCAGCCGGTCGAGCGCAATTGGACGATCCGGCCAGTTGCCCAGACGCCGAAGAGAAATCAACGAAGACAGGCTAGGGGCAAGTGAGAACGATTTTAGAAGACAGAGAACCAATTCTTCCGTATCTATCGAACGCACGCATTTTTCAATTCGGTGTTCATCGCAATCTGAGGCTTGATAGTATTGGGATTTCTTTGTTCTTTATCTCGATGGGGATTCATGCTTTCAGCACTGAACCATCCTCTCCAGTCATCAAAGATGGTGAGTCGC
>JBCCKZ010000244.1:0-7769 GCA_039027135.1 Planctomycetota bacterium | reverse complement strand
TCTCGATCCGTGAGATCATGACGGGGCATCTGACTTCCTCCTTGATTATCTGTGGTAAGACAATCGGGAGGTTGCCAGATGTGCTCTTCAAATCAAATAGCGATTACCAGACAGTGCCTAGTGTTGTCTACATTTCAACCACGCGCAAGCTCATGCCTGCATCCCGAACTTGCTGAGCAACACTACGACATGCTAAGAACGCTTCGTCATTTCGGATTGGATTATCCAGCAACACGAAATTGACCTGCGGCCAAGCTGCTCGAGTTTGAGGCAGGCAAGTTGCGAGCCTGGTGTCCCAGACGGCCAAACGTCGGTGTCGATGAGGCAGTCTCAACTGATGCCCTCGAACAGATGCCCACCGACGAAGCATTGTCGGCAGTTCATGCCAGCCACAAAGCGTTACCGCTTGGCCCTCGGAGAGAACCCCGTCAAGCATCAAGCTTAGAACCGTCTGACTGGCGTCCCATCTCTTTCCCAAGGTGGAACCTGATTCTTCGAGCCCGAGGACCAGCCCTTCTTTATTCAGCCAGGATTGCTGCTCTTGATTGATCTTGTTTTCACCATGCAATATCACGGTCACTCGGCCATCTGTTCGAGCGTTTACAAGATCGATGGCATCATGGAAGAAACGCTCTGAGATTGCACGCCCGCTGATTTGGCTCGTTCCCGCTGCTTGTCCAACCATCCAGCGATCGGGGCAATAGATTCCGGGCACCCCAACTCTCGACAATGTACCCAAGCGGTGATCTACATGATGCGGTTCGTTCCATGATTCCGGTTGCTGAAGATGCGTCTCAATTCGGCGCATCATCTCCATCCCGAATAGCATGTACGCATGGAGGCGATTGACGCAATACGGCTGATAGACAAATTCCGATATCCGCTCGGGCAAACGACGAAGCCACTGAAGATGTTCCCCGCCCAAATAGCAAATCGCAGCATCGCCAGGGAGACTACCGACGAACTGGTGAAAGTGCTCTATGAACCGCGATGAAAGGAGCGCGTCTTCTTCAAATACAAGTAAACGTGAGACGCCGCGAGAAATCGCGGACAGAATGGCGTTTCGGTGTGTCAAATAACATCCCCAAGCCCCTGGTCCTGATGTCCAACTCGTTGGAGTTGGAAGACGATGTCCGTCGAAAGCCTGAACCACGTGCACCGAAATATCCGGAAACAAATTCTCTAGCTGAAACTGAAGCTGTCGGGGCTGCTGGGCTCTTGGATCGACTGCGAGTATCTTAATCTCCTCCGGAATCATATTGCGACCGATAGCGAATCGAGGCGGATCTGAATATGCAGATTTATTGGGATTCCCAGCTCGGGAACAAGTTTACACAGTAGAGATAATTTGGTCACTATTGGGGAAAGCCATTCGACTCCCCATCCGATCGATACGACGCATAGCGCCGCTTCACTTAATTGTAACGCGTGGCTATAGTTTCGGATATTTGTCAACCGGTCTTAACCTGACGCGACGTTGGCTAAACAAAACATGCTTCATTAGACGCACCCGAGACGTGTTTGTTCTCACGGGACGTCGAGCCGCCTCCTATTCTTGAGTGAGATTCCCTTGGAGACCAGTCCTAGGATCTTACATATGGCTACGGTACCTCGATTCGGCCCAAACAGATCGCATTTGCACCTGACGCGATAGCTATTTCGTCGTCGGGCGAGTTGCATGATCATCGTCGACCGAGGCGATCGTCACGGCGACGAGAATGAGCAACTCCAGCGTATCGACTGCCATGTTCTGCTCTTGGCCTGTGACATTTTTTTCGCAGCTGCCACACAGGTATGTTGTTCGATTGCTATCGGTGTTCGCTCACAGCACCGTGTTGAGAACCATTGGATTTCCCTTTCATCTGTGTTTTAGCACATACCCATTTCTGCATGAGCCCTGACATGATTCCTGAAGTTCTCACGGCCGACTACTGGCATGATCGTGCACGGCATCGGTTTCGAATAGGTTCGCGGTTGACGGGGCTGCGATTCTTCCGACACGCGGTGCTGCTCTCTCCTTCGTCGGCCACGCTGAGACACGACTATGCCGTAGCTTTGTATCGTTGCAATTTCCTGCTTGCGGCCGGAGCGGAAGTCCAAGTTGCCACTTCGCTAAGCGATGATATCGCCGCGCTTCGTGAGTCGCTTGATCAACTCGCACACCGACTGCCTACCAAATCTTCATCCGTCGAGACGATTCGATTCTCCAATTCAGCTTTTGCGGATGACCTCATCGCGACCTTCGAATGGATTGAGGACCTGCGTAGGATTGGCAGCCTCTGGGAACTATCTAGGTACGGTCACTTCGGAGCCAGCGCCAACGGTGGACTGATATTCGAATCACTTGTCAGTCTGGCTGCCGCGATGGCACTATTATTTGACACGGATGGCCACCTCTTCAACCGCACATCGCCGACGCTTCATCAGCAATTTGTTTCACGGTGTGAGCGTCTGTTGATCGCATGGCCGATCACTCCGATTCGAATCTCCATTGCTATGCTGCAAGTAATCTGCGGTAGGCGCGATCAAGCCGTGTGTACCCTACAGGGCATTGCAACAAACGACGCGGAGGCCGCATTCGAACTGAAGTCCTTTGGTGGCAATTCAGACCTGCCCCTGCTGCCAAGGTCTCATGCCGCACTGGCTCTACTTCGTTCAACGTATGCATCGTTGATTCGTTCCGATGCACACACAACCGATGCATATTGCTCGGCGATGAGGGTGTTCGTGGCGTCGGCAAACGACGGCGCGGCCGCATTCTGGGAATTACGCCATCAAATCATGGCTGTTTTTGGCCAAAGATTCTTTCGAGCAAGGTCAGATTGGGGAATCCAAAATTTTTCCCCGAAATTTTGTCTTCAGTTGCCGGGTCACCACAACACGGGCCTTCCGGGGGACGCTAACCTGCTCCCAAAGGCTGGTTCGGAGCCCCTTCTGGACGCAATCGTGAACGTTTCACGACCTGAAATTGAATCGAAACTTGCGCGATGTGGAGTGGATCTCTTGTTGATCGAGACGCTGGATTACGACGCGATACTTCGTCTGGCGGACGAAACACGTCGCCGTTTTCGGGCGTCGGTGGATTCATTCGACGTCGATTCTATTTGGATCATTGAGATTGAATGGCTCGGCTGGTTTCACCTGCTGTTTCCTCAGGGAGTGTTATTTGAACAGCCTCCGAGCGTCATTTCGCCACGGACAGAAAAGCACTTGGAGGTCCGAGATCGGCAGTTTCTTCGTCATTGGCGGAGAACGCTACCGAGCCTCTTTTCAAGACCTGAATGCTGAGTCGGTCAGATTTTCCATGGCGACGTTTCGAGTTTTGCACCCTAATTTGTGAGGCTAGTAGATGAATCCCACGAGTCGCCGCATGTTCAAGACTGCCGGTCGTCGCCGAAGACTACGAGTCGAATCGCTCGAAAGTCGCCGTCTATTGGCCGCGATCATTGGGCAGGACGATGAACTCATCGAAGAGTCCGTGCAGCCCGATTTGGCCGATGCTTCAACTGGAGCGACGACGGCAGATGCCGACTGGGAACCCGAATTCATGCACCAGGATCAAAACGCGAGCGGGATTACCAGCGGTTCCAATGGTGATGCGTATTCACATGCCTCCTATTCAATGCCTTCCGGGGAGTACATCAGTGTGGGATCGCATTCAGCCAGCGCATACTATTCGAGTTACGATGACTATGGATCGTCCGACGATCCTGTTTGGGGAGGTCCTGGGCCAACAGCTCCTGGGCCAACAGCTCCTGGGCCAACAGCTCCTGGGCCAACGACTCCGGCCCAGCCGCAAGCGACGATTACCATTGGGAATGCGGAGGTTACCGAGGGCGGGACAGCCCAGTTTCAAGTCGCGGCAGAGAATCTGTTGGATTCAGTCACCCTCTACGTGCAGGTCGAGCACCTTTCGACGAACGATGCCGACGTCGAGCTTGTTAGTCAAACGCTGAGTTTTGGCCCCGGTAACTCCAACCAGACTGTTTTCGTCGGGACTTTCGAAGATTCCTTCTCTGAAGGAACCGAATATTTCTTTTTAGCAGGCTCCATAGCCCAGGGCAATGCGGAATTAAATGGTCCCGGTTTGGGCGCGATCCTTGATAATGAGGTGGCTCCCTGTGTGAGCGTAACTCATGGCGGCAACGTCGATGAAGGCGATTCAACATACTACGGGCTTAGCCTCGAAGGCTCGAACACGCTGGATCAACCCATTTTTGTTTCGCTACAACCGCAGGATCTCACGGCTGACTATGGTACGAATGTCTCTCACGACTATACGAGTTCTCAATCATTCGGCAATTTCGGTAACGAAACGATTCAACATGAAATCGCTCCTGGGCAAGGTTACCTCACGAGTATCCAATTCGAGACATTTGAGGACTTCCGAGTCGAGGGCAACGAAACATTCACGCTTGACATCAACATTTCGCCTTCTCTCGTAAGCGTGTGCGACGCCGTTCCGACAACGACGATACGAGACACAACTATTCCCGTCGGGGTATCGGTCCGTCCTGGTCCGGTCGTCGTTGAAGGCGACTTAGCAGTCTTCGAAATTGTGTTGGATAGCTCCAATCACAATGGTGTCTTTGTGACGTACGAAACGGTCAATGGTTCCGCTTACGGTGTATCTGCTCCACCAGAAGAAGTGATCGATTTTGAGCATCAATTGGCTAGCGTTGATTTTAGGCCGGGTCATACAATCCGCACAGTCGAAGTTGAAACGTTTGATGATCGAGATCTTCATGCGGATGAATCGGATGAGAACTTTCATCTCGAGATCCTCAGTGCTTCCGCTGGCGTTATCGTTCGTCAGCATGAGTCTACTGCAACGATTCTTGACAACGATGTCGTACCGGAATTGAGAGTTTCCGGCGACCATGTAAACGAGGGTATGTCGGCCCAGCCCCGCGTTCAACTCAGCGAAGCGGTGGATCACGACGTCACCTTCGATTTCATGACGATCGATCAATCCGCGATCTCGCCTGATGACTACGAACCCGTTCTAATGACGGTGACGATTCCTGCAGGACAATTGGATGTCGTGATCGATATTGACACGGTAGTTGACGGGATACAGGAGACGAGGGAACTCTTTTTGGCTGAAATCTCGAACGCTTCCGGAGCGCGTATCGCGGACGCATCGGGCAATGTTTGGATCTACAGCGACGACCATGAGTACACCATTAGTGTGCAGGGTGACGAAACAGTTGAAGGAAACGAGGGTTACAGCAATCCAAACAACCTGAATTTCAAAGTCACCGTTGATCCCCCACCGCGACCTGGCCACATTGTTCGGGCAACCCTTCAGCAGTCCTCCAACAATGGCGACCTGCCACTCGCGTATTTTGCCCACGATTACAGGGGCGACCAAATCGTCTCAGCACCCTTCGAATTGGAGTTCGCATATGGTCAATCGGTTCAGACCGTGACTTTTGATATCAATGGCGATTTGCTCGTTGAGTCGGATGAGGGGTTTGTATACATGCTCACCAATGTGGCGGGTGAATCGACGACCGACGGCTTGGTGAATGTGAGAATCCTGGGTGATGGACGCGCCGAAGGTAGAATTATCGACGACGATGAGTTTCCTGCAATAAGTGTCGGTGATGCGGAGGTTGATGAGAGTGGGACTCTAGTATTCCCAATCACTCTCTCGAAACCGTATGTGCGTAATGTTACCGGGTTATTGTCGACCGCAGACATTACGGCTACTGCGTTCTTGGACTACGACGGAATTCAAGGACTAACGAGCGGCGTTCCCTTTTACATCGCATCGGGTGCCACTGAAATCACGATTCCAATTGAGACCTATGATGATGAGATCGTCGAGGACACCGAGACCATGCGTCTGTGGGTCCACGACGTACAGAATGCCAACGTCATTGATGACACTGGAATCGGAACCATCTATGACGACGATCGTGCCTACGAGGTGTCGATCGAAGACGATGAAGAAACGGAAGGCGATTTTGGTTATGACGATCCGAGACAGATTGAGTTTCCCGTTCATGTCACTCCGGCATTGGAGGCTGGTGACACGCTCTTCGTGGAATACGATGTCTATGAACTTGATATAGAGGCGGACTTCCGTGCGCTGACCCCCGCCGACTGGCGCCACAATCGAAACACCGATCCAGCAAATATCGCGACGGCCCACACTGGGATCATTCGATTCGACCCTGGAGACTCGGCTGCTCAAGTCCTCGTAGACATTAATGGTGACCGACTTGTCGAGCACGACGAGCTGTTTGGTGCTAGCATCCGAAACGCTTGGATCGAAACTGCCAACGATGGCTCGACCCGCGTCGACGTTACCCGAGCGGACGCGGAAGGAACCATCCGAAATGATGATGCATATCCGACGATCAGCATTAGCGATGATACAGTGTTTGAGGGCGAGGACCTGCGTTTCATCATCACGTTGAGCGAACCCTATGTCGAATCGATTACTGGAATCGTCCAAACCTATGATCAATCTGCCGTTTCACCCGATGACTACGATCACACGAGGACGGTGTCCAGCGGCGGCTCGCCCCTATTTTTTGAATTCCTGCCGGGCGAAACGTCGTTAACGCTGGATGTGTCGACGGTCAATGACTTGATACTTGAATCTACCGAAGACATGCGAATTGAGATTTCGGATGTCGAAAATGCCCAGATTGGTAAGGGTTCCGGTGTCGGTACCATTCTGGACGACGAACGGGAGTACGTGCTCAGAATTGAGGGTGATCGAACGGT
This sequence comes from Planctomycetota bacterium, assembly GCA_039027135.1. Classification (GTDB taxonomy): domain Bacteria; phylum Planctomycetota; class Planctomycetia; order Pirellulales; family Pirellulaceae; genus Rubripirellula. The sequence goes on along the minus strand of JBCCKZ010000244.1, from coordinate 1,028 downwards.
CGAGGGCAATGCTTTCTACGTCGACCCAGAGGTACTCGAATTTGAAGTCTCCGTTTCGCCGTCACCCAGCGATGGTGATGTAATCACCGCCGATTGGATGCTTCGTGAATTGTCAGACGATGAACTAGTCAATTTATTTGGCTCGATCGAAGAGGGCCGACGTTTCCAGGCCCTGTACGTTCCCGACTGGCTTTATGCCGTGGAGGGTGACGACACCGAACTGGTCTATGTAGACGGCTATCCACCGACGGGCACCTATACTTTCGATGAGAACAGTCCGGCATCGCAGCCGATTCTGGCACCCGTCAACGGCGACTGGATCGTGGAAGAAGATGAGTACATGGCGGGACTCCTGACTGGATACTCCGCAGTCTCGGGGACCGCTGGTCGGGGGATCACGCTGACCGTCGAGAAGGACTTTGACTATGGCGTCATCGAAGATGACGATGATCCCGTTGATTTCGACTTCGAACGGCTGTACGACGGCAAACTCAACTGTGAGTGCTGTTACTGTGGCAGTGCTGGAACGAGCGTGCGAACCAACGCGATGGAAGGCAATGCTCGTGTTGCGCCGGGTGGCGTTCCCGGTTCAAGTTATCGCACTACACCCCAATATGACGCGACACAGGTCGAGACATTCAAGGTGGAGATCGCGCCGGGTTCGCGGCCGATCAATTGGTTCGAGTTCACGCAGACGACGGCCGGCCGTGAAACGCCGACGGTCACCGTTGATCCGACGTCGCTGACTGAGTTTGCATTCAGCACGACCGCGGATCTCGATCGCCAGTTGCCAACGTATCATGGATCGGCGGTCTACTTGAGCGAATACGAGTTCACCGCTGTTGTCGAGACCGGTTTCGAGCCATTGAAAGTCAGTAAGACCAAAGAGCTCGCCTTTCCCATCGTCGATGACCGCGACGCACCAGGCGGTATCGGCTGGCGACCCGATGAAATGATGCAATTGATCCCAGTGATCCCGGCGAGCGGAGTGGCACCAGCGAGCCTGATGGATTCCGATGGCCTCGGAG
>JBCCKZ010000243.1:0-7772 GCA_039027135.1 Planctomycetota bacterium | reverse complement strand
CTCGCACGAATCGATAGGAAACCTTCAAGTTCCTTATGCTCCAGACGTATCAAGAATCATTGCAACTGATCCAACTTCCTACAGACTAACTCTTTCTCCGCGTTCGTGGGGGCTAGTCGACAAGCATCTCGATAAGCAGCGGCAGCTCCTTCCCCGTCACCTTTTACTCTTAGCAAATCTCCCAGTGCTGCATGCCAAAGGTAGTAGTTTCCAGTGATCCTCGCGATGTCGATGGATCGCAACAATTCGATTCCTCGTTCGATGTCTCCTGCATGGGCAGTCGCAATGGCCTGGTTCAAACGATGAATCGGCGAGGGGGCAATGCGACAGAGAAGTTCATAGCCAGAAACAACCCTATCCCAGTCGGTTCGACCGTGCATTTTTCCGCGACAATGTTCAGCGGCGATCATTGCCTCAAGATGATACCGGGTGAGGATTGGTTCTGCCGTCGCTTTCTCGAACCAAAAGAAAGCCTCCTTGAGCAGTTTGAGATCCCACTTTTCGAGATCCTGCTCCGCAAACAGTAAGATCGCTCCGCCTTCATCAATGCGAGCATCCAAACGAACACTGTGAAAGAGAAGCAAAGCCAAGAAAGCACAAGCTTCGGAGCCGGATGTCATCTCTGACTGAGCCAAGATCATCGCTAACCGAACAGCTTCTTCGCACAACTCGAATCGGATCGGTCGATCGGGCAGGCTGGATGAGTAACCCTCATTAAAGAGCAGATAGATGACATGCTGAACCGATGCCATACGGTCATGGACGTCCGTCTTCTCAAGTGCGTTGAGATCAATTCCCAATTCGTGCAGCTTGGCTTTAGCGCGGGTGATTCGCTTAGAGACACTGTCTTCTGTTGAGACAAGAGCCTTGGCAATTTCCCGAACGGAGAAGCTGCATAGAATTTTCAACGCAATCGCCGTCTGCGATTCGACAGGCATTCTTGGATCACAGCATGCGAATATCATGCGTAGCAAGCTGTCTTCTAATACCTGATCAAGCTCTCCATAGGATTCCACGACGCCCCCCTCGGGAACATGCTCTTCGCTCAAGCGATCAAACCGCGAGTCACGCCGCAACATATCTAGCGCATGATTGCTCGCAACTTGAAGGAGCCATCCCGTCGGGTTCTTTGGCACACCATGCCTAGACCATCCAATCAATGCCTTTGAAAGGGCGACCTGGACAGCATCTTCTGCGAGTGGAAGATGCCGCATTCCAAATCGCCGCGTCAATACAGCCACAACCCGAGCCGACTCGTGCCGAAAAAAGTGATCGACCAAATGCCTCGGATCTTCGGACTTTTGGGTCGTGTGAGGTGCTTTCTGCCGCGAGCCTTCAGACGGCATCAGCTCGGCTGAATCTCATCGGTTCCCGCCAGCAATCGAACCTCTACCCAGCCACCGGCATGGAACACTGGACAGCCACGACTCAGCGCGACCGCCGCATCAATCGATTCCGCTTTCACGATGGTATAACCACCAACCATTTCTTTACCTTCGATGAATGGTCCATCGCTAATCGTCCCATCCGCTTGCACTTGCTTGCCAACAGGCAACAGCCAATCGCCACCGTCAACCAAAGAATCTCCGATCGCCTCAAACCACTGATGCCATGCGGTCATGATTTGCTGCATTTCTTCGGGAGAAGGCGGGGCCGCACTCGCATCTTGGGCGCTACGATAAACGAACATGAACTTGGAAGAATTCGACATGGATTTATCCAATGGGGCTAAGCGTTATTGTTTGAGTGGTCCAATTTGCCACTGACACCCTCCTGACGAATGAGTCGGTCGAAATCGGACACCCACTCATTGAATTTCCGGTCTTTTTTTGCGAGCCCTCCAAGGGCTCAGTAATCGCTGTCGGTCATCGGAGAGCTCTTTTTCATATCGCCGAGGCGGCTTCATCGACGCTTGAATAAAGCCCAAACAGCCGATCGAAATGAACTACCTTGAGCACATCGGCAACAACGCCATGCGCATTGGCAATGGCTAGGCTTCCGCCCAATTTTTTTAGTCGTGAATTGGCCCGAACCAACGTGGCCAATCCCATGCTGTTGATGAGATCGAGATCTTCACAGTCAAGCAAGACCTTCTTATTACCGTGCTCGACGATTCCCTGAATACAGTCGAGCAAGAATTGAGAAGAGTGAGAATCGAGCTTGCCCCCCGCTTCAACAACCAACACGTCGGGAAACTCCGCGTGGTTATAGGTCGTGTAATTGATCATTTTTTGCGTACCTCGCGGGATTGAATGCGTGACCGACCGAAATCACATCCCGATCGTCACAATTGCATTCTACGCCGGAAGCTTCTCCGCCGCATGAGCGGCCAATTCAGGTGGTCAGCTAGTAAGACCGTTTAGAACTTGATCGCGAGACCACCATCCCGCGAACTTGGTTGGTGCCAAGAAACGTCGCAAGCGTCAATTCGGCCGGCAGGCTGCTGCTCGATGCGACAGAGAAGCTCTTTCAATACATTTCTTTCCCCGTCGACATCAAGCAAGACGCTCCCATCGATCTCATTTCGCACAAACCCATGGACGTCGAGTCCATTGGCGTGCTGAAGCACTGTAGCTCGAAAACCAACACCCTGCACACGCCCTAAAAATCGGACAACCATCCTTTCCAAGTCGTTCCTCCTTGAGGACGCTAGATGAGCATTCTCTTCTTGCGTCTTGATCCAATAATCAATCCTGCTGATCCAAAAAGCATGAAAGTCGTTGGCTCTGGGACGACTACAAGAGTCACTGAGTTCGAAGCAATTTCAGTCCCAAACGTATCGGTTAGGACATATCCTCCCGAAAAGTCGAAAGGCTGCTGGGTACTGGCGTAGTTAAAGACCGCATCGAGGCCCGGGACGCTAGCCGCTTCAAAACCTGTGCCGACTCCAACATAAATAAACTCATCGATGAGCTGGGTAGCCGGTCCAGAATCGATGATGACATCATCCCCGGTTCCTTTTATCCCGTCGGGACCGTAGTTGATCCCCACTCGCTCGGGATCATATGGGATACCTGAAAAGTTAAAGGTCGAGTTAAAGACGTTAAGAAAATCGGTGCTTTCTGAAATGAATGTAAGATCCTCTAGCCTGAATTTCATCGTCCCATCACCGACAATGTGCGCTCCAAAGTGAATTCTATTTCCCTGCTCAGAATCGAAAGGCGAAGCTGGGCTGGCCTCTCCTCTCCAGGAGTCGAATGGCGTCACAATAAACTCTCGCGCATTGATGATGGATCCGTCAGCAATAATCTCGTACGCAGTTGGGTCAGATGTTCGATCACCGATGTTGCCCAGTCCGTTCTCAAGCGAGTTTGAAGCGTTCGCTGAATAGGCAGCCCAACTAGGCGACGAGAAGAAGTTCGGAGCAGGAGATGCGAAGACTTCAATAACCACATTGGCGCTCGCCAATCTTGCACCTGCAAATGCGATCAAGAGTGCCAGGAAAAAATTAAGTCGTTGCATGATTATCCTCGAAACCAGGAAGTTGCTGACATTCGCAAAGCAGACCCCCGGACGCTGTTTCGGGCCGCTTTAAATCATTTGTAACGGTGAGAGTTCGCGGCAGCCAGTGAAATCCCGCAGTATGTAATGGGAATTTCTGATGAATCTGCATCCCCGCGCAAATCCACGGCGTCGATTTAGTAACGGGATGAATTCGCAAAATAGGCACCCTGGAGAAAGCCAGCTACGCCAAGTGCAAGCCAACAGTCCGTAGGCGATCAGTGCGGCGTATTGACAACCATTCGCTCTCCACAAGATGGGCTTGATTCGACGAATGCGAGCACTCGACTGCGCTAGCGGTCTGCTTTGTCGTTGCTTCCTGGCAGTGCTGAAAACCAACTCACCTGAGAAGTGAGTCATCCTGTTTCAGTGAATTCAAAGAGTCAATTGCTCATTTCCTTTCGTTGAGTGAATGAATGAGTCGGTGATCGTGCGAAGAGATAAGGCAGCAAAGTTATCATCGGTGGATCATCGATCTCCTAGTCGAGGTGAGATGGCAACGAAGGGTCCCCCCGACTCATCGAAGTGTAAATTCGAACTTGCTTTCCAGTTCCATGGCTAGTTTCATTCGAGAGAGCCGTTTAACCCGAAAGTGAAATCGGCGGCTCGATTCTTCACTTGAGACCGAACTGTCAACGAGAACGGACCAATGGAATCGCGTCCGCACAAAGCGATTTCCGGCCAGAATTCAAAAGGTTCTTAGGCTGCTAAACCTTGCGTCCCTGGGCGGCGATTTGGTACCGAAGTTTTCGAAGTATTTAAAAGTCCCCTGCAGTGGTCGTTGCCGATGAGCCATTTCCGCCAGATCTGTAAGTTATTGGTTATCCTGACCGCCTGGTTGACATTGCCATCCCCACAATCGCGAGCGCAATTCGCTCTACCGGACTCTCTGAGCAGCAGCAATGCAAACAGCGGTCAACCGTTACCAAGGGCAAGCGAGCAACTCACGCCCCGAACATCGAATACGCCTACGTCTCGAGGCACCATTCCGAACAACGCCTCAGCTCGTACAAGCTCACTCGGTCAGAATCCCGCTACCAATGGCACGCTGCCACGTGGTGCAGGCCAGGAATACCGAGTCTATGATTTGAGGCCGTACACGGGCTATCTCACATCTTATGATCACCCGGAACAGGCAATCGTGGATTGGGTTCTTCGCGAAACGGGAACCGATGTTTGGTTCACCGAACCGTTTGGCTTCTTAAACGCCGATCGAAACCAGCTGGCGGTTTATCACACACGCGAAATGCATGAAGTCGTCGGTGGTGTCGTGGATCGATTTGTGGCCGGCGAAAAAGAAAAACAGGTTATGAATCTACGTGTGATGACTGTCGGCAATCCGAACTGGAGAAGTCGGGCGCACATGTTGATGCAACATGTCACCGTCGACTCACCAGGCGTTCAGGCTTGGCTACTTTCCAAGGAGAATGCCGCCATCGTCATGAGCCTCCTACGTAGCCGTTCCGATACACGGCAAGTCCAAGACATTAATCTTCCGATTCACAACGGCCAGAATGAAAAGCTGGCCAGTACACGCGGTCGGAACTACGTTCGAAATGTCCGTCCGGCAGCAGCGGCTTGGCCTCCCTACGAACCGGAAACAGGAGAAATACAAGAGGGATATCGGCTTTCAATTAGTCCGCTTCTTTCAACCGACAAAACCGCTCTCGACTGCGTCATCAAAGCCGAAATTGATCAGCTCGACAAGCTCAACCACGTTGATCTTGAATTGCCACTCCCTAACGCCCAGACCCATCGCACACGCATCGATGTTCCTCAAGTTGTCTCGTGGCGACTTCACGAACGGTTTCGTTGGCCTTCGGACATGGTGTTGCTGTTGTCCTGTGGTGTCGTCGCGAGCCCCGAACGCAGCAAAGGCACGTTGCCCATGTTCAACATGGCTTCCATCACCGGCGCAACACCTGGACGCGCTGATGCGTTGATGTTTGTCGAATATCGTGGTCGTGCCTCAGAGAACTTGACGACGGTGCCCGCCGTCGTGGGCGGCGGGACGGCGGGAACCCCGCAAATCGCCACATCGCCCGGTGGTGCCAATCGCGGTCGCTATTGATAAACTTTGCGGTTCGCTACGGCGGTACCACAAACGCGTTTTCATTCGCTTCCCAACCAATATGAGCTCACCCCAACTCGATCCGGCTAAAACCGGAACACCCGATCCGTCCAGAAGAGTAGTGATCACGGGACGAGGCGTTGTGAGCCCGTTGGGGAATGACCCTGCCGAGCTGGTACAAGTTCTGCGTGAGGGTAAGAGCGGAATTCGCGAACTGACCAGCGTTCCGGGAAACGCACTGAATGTGACCCACGGTGGCGAGGCCATTTCCTTCACCGGTGCCATCGATGACTACGGTCCGATGGAGAAAAAGCTGCAACGAACAATCAAGAAAAGCAGCAAGGTCATGTGCCGAGAGATTGAGATGGGCGTGGCAGTTGCCCAGCTCGCGTTGGTCGATGCAAATCTGAGTTCTTCTCAGATCAATCCGGATCGAGTTGGCGTCGTCTATGGCTGTGACTACATCATGTCACTGCCTCAGGAGTTCGCAGCGGCCGTTGAGAAGTGTGTGACTGACGGAACGTTCGATTTCAGCGTTTGGGGCGAACAGGGCAAACCTCAGGTAAATCCGTTGTGGTTGCTCAAATACCTACCCAACATGCCGGCGTCCCACATCGCCATCTTCAACGACCTACGAGGTCCAAACAACTCAATCACCGTTCGCGAGGCTTCCGCGGGTGCCGCGCTTGCCGAAGCCTACTCAATGATCGTGCGAGGCCATGCCGATGCTCTCATCGTCGGCAGCACTGGTTCGAGAATCCATCCTCTGCGTACGCTGCATTCAGTCATGCAGGAACCGTTGTCAGGTCCTCAGGATGATCACGAGTCGATGTCGCGTCCCTTCGATGAAAGTCGCAGTGGCAGTGTCGTTGGCGAAGGTGCGGGAGCCCTCGTTCTGGAAACTCTCGAACACGCCAAAGCTCGAGATGCGAATATCCTCGCTGAGCTGACCGGCTATGGAACTTCAGCCGTTGGCCCGAAACAACAAACACAAGCCGGCGAAGAACCCGTTGATGAGACATTTCTTCAAACCGCCGTTGAGAACGTATTAAGGTCAGCGATTCGCGGAAGTGATCCTTCCCGTGTTGGTCACATCAATGCACATGGTTTATCGACGGTGCAATGTGACCAACAGGAAGCCAAAGCGATCGCTAGTGTCTTTGGTGAATCGGCGAGCCAACCACCGGTCACAACCGCCAAGGGGCATTTTGGTAACCTCGGCGCAGGCGGAGGAATGGTAGAGATCATTGCCTCTCTCGATTCACTCGGCGCAGAACTGTTTCCGATTCGGAACCTTAACGCCCTCGACAGTAATTGCCCCATCAATGCGGTTGTCGAATCGGGGACCGATGCGGGCGACAGCTTCGTTTCGGTGAACGTGACTCCCCAAGGACAAGCCAGCGCTGTCATGATCGATAGTTACTCAAGCTAGACGTTGACCTTCTCGAAAAGCGATGTCACAGAGCCACTGGGGCAACGCGTTTGCTCACTAACGATTAAGGGTTTCGTGATTGGACATTGCAGCTTAGCGCGATCCCGTCACAAATCTGATTGCAATTAAAAGAATCACCGCCCCAATGGTTCCTCCGGCAATCTCGTTCAGGATCGCGGAGTTGAGCAGGTTGAAGTTACCAAACAAGAATCCGAATAGTGCCGCACCAATGACTCCCACAACGGCATTTCCTAAAAGTCCAAATCCATGGCCTTTAACAACCTTACCGGCAAGAAAACCAGCGATTGCACCGATCACCAAGGCGATCAATAAACCTGTGATGCTCATGAATTACCTCACTCCTATGAAATGACACTGGCGGAGAACTCATTCTAACATCAATCGATTGCGATTCAGGTCGGCGAAAGCACTCGATTTTTTGCATAGCCAAAGACTGTTGCTGGCTTCTGCTGGATAACAAAGTCTTCGTTCAACCACTCGGGGCTATCAACCATCAAAGCCATCGCGGTTGGGGAACCCCTTAGCACGCAAACATTGCGTACTCTCACACCCAGTTTCCCCGAAATCAAATCCACAAACTCACCCAACACCCTCGACTCGGTGGACGCATCCGATCGATAGACGATGCAGGTTCCGGGAAGACAACCCCATTTGCCGTTGTCCATTTTTACGTACTTGTAACCGCCGACTTCATGCACCAAACGATATACATCACTAACCCGATTGATCTCTTTGAGATCAAATGCG
>JBCCKZ010000242.1:0-7791 GCA_039027135.1 Planctomycetota bacterium | reverse complement strand
CTTTCGGCGATCTTTCCGGTGGAACGATTTCACAGCCTAGAGAAACGCTGCTGCATCAGTTTCGTCCGGTTGGATATGGTGCTGACGCGGATCTCTTTATCTTCAACTCACATTTCGAGGCCGGCCGCGAGTTCGAAGACTTAGCTGGACGGGAGACTGAAGCGACTCAGATCCGAAACTACATCGATTCGAACAACCTCGGAAACCGAAATGTCATCGTTGCGGGGGATTTAAATACCGGTTCGAACTTTGAATCAACCGGACTTCAGACTTTTGGAGACCAGTCTGCACTTGAGATCCTAGCCTCACCAGGTAGTGGTCGTGTTTTAGACCCTCTCTTTCCCAATGGTGAGAGCGTTGACTTTCGAATCTTCAACACTGGAGTCCCAAATACGCAGTTTGGTGTTGATCTTGGACCGTTTCTTACCCAAAGCCCTTCTGCGCAAGGCGGTGCGCTCATCGGTGGTGGGATCGATGACCGCTTTGATTTCATTTTACAAAGCGACGAGTTGTTGGACTTCGAAGGCGTGGCTTCTATCAGTGGTTCGCTTCGAACGTTTGGTAACGACGGATCAACGCCTAACACTCGCATCAATAACGGCAATGATATCTCGATCAATGGTTTGACTTCTTTCACCACTGATCAGGTTCTTGATGCGTTGGAGGCTGCCAGCGATCACTTGCCTGTTGTGACAGACTTTCAATTGCCGGCAGTCCTTGATGCTCAGTTGGTCGACTTTGTTCCGGAAACGGTTCAGCTGGGCGAGACCGTCGAGCTGGAAGTCAGGATCCGGAATGCTGCCAATGTCGCGATTGCCCTTGGAGCTGACGAATTAGATTTCGATCTAACAACCCTGGGCGACGTCTTTGGTTCAGCTACGGGAGTTGATGATGCACTCGGCGGTGATGTCAGTGCTTTCGTCACTCTCGACACTTCGGAGGTCGGTTTTCAGAACGGACTGATTGCTGTCACTAGCCAGAGCATTTCGGCGGCCAATGATGTTGTGTTCATCCCGATTGCTTTTGAGGTGACCGCCATACCCGAGCCAAACGCCGTTTGGGCTTTGGGTATCTTTGGATCAGCATGGTTGTGTCGTCGGCGTAGGGGGAGAACGTCTGTCAGTACGAAGATAACTCTCTCGGACGCTTGACTTGAATCTGCCTAGTTCAGAGTTTGATTCCCGGAGGAGTAGAGCGATTGAAACTCCTGCTCCGAAAACGCCCGTGAGAACAAGGCGAACTCATCGACTCGCCCCCGGATCTCCCTGTTGAAACGAATCTCATCGATTCCCGTTGCATTTTGTTTAGTATTTCCAAATGCCCCGATCGAGCAATCATCGAAAACGATCTCCGTTGAAGCGTTCCGCGTGACCGAAGAAACCTTGGCACCATTGATGAAGTAGGTCGCCGAGTCAGAATCAATGACAAAGCCAACTTGAGTCCATTGGCCGGTTGGAATTCGTTCTTCTGAGATAGTGGCAACGTAGTCATCTTGGACGCCGACACGCAACTCACCGCCTCGGTAAAGATTGAAGTGGTGCTCGCCTTGATCCCAATCAATCGTGTTGAAAAGCGATTGGATGGGAAAGTCGAATCGATTGATCCAGACCCAAGCCACGAAGGTCACCTGATCGAATTCACCAGGTATCGATAATTCAATTCGATCACCAGCGTTCTCGAAAAGAATGGCTGATTTCTGAGGCCATCGACCACTGGCCGAGATGCAGCCAACCACGCGGCCATTTACGGGTGTAGTCTGGCTTTGGTCAAAAAGAATGTCTGATGTTGGGTTTCGATTCTCGAAGTCGTAATAGCAGATAGCATCAGGATCGTCTCGAAGTTCATGGCTAGATTTTTTCCATCGGTTGAAACCAATCTGACTCTTCGTGAGGAAAGACTCATCAGACGAGGATGGAAGTTCATGACGCTTGGAACCGGCCAATTGCATTGCCTCATCCTCTAGTAGCGATTCGGTTGGTTGATCGGTGTGGTGTAATCGAACCTCACCAGCGAACACATGAACCTCGCTCGTCTGATCGTCTGAAACGATGACGCCGAACTCAGTACCCAAGTCCTCGATCTCTCCTTGGGGAGTGATGATACGGAAGCCATTTCCTTCGGGCGGTACGAAAGCGCGAGCGCGTCCCGACAGCCATTCGACTCGCATCGTATCGATGAGTCGAAACTTTGCAGGCGCTTGCATCGTCAGTTCAACGCCGTTGTCGAGACGTAAGGTTCCTTCACCTCGGGAAATCTCATAGGTGCCTTTCGATAAACGCTCGCCGACATCCTCGAGACCTTCGATTAGCAAGTCGTTATGGAGCATAAATCTTGCAGAGAAGGCGGACTTGGTGCCATCGGTTGATGGTTGGCCTGGTGGCTCCAACGTGTCGTCTCGGGCGATTTCATTTGCGACATCCGAGTTCCTGCGGACCAACAGCCCTACACCGAATAAGATACATGCCGCGATCGCCATCATCGATGCATAAAGCAACCACGATGGCTTTTGCCGGCTGAGTTGATTCGATGCCAAGATCTTGTCAGGATGGCTGATCTCGTCGCTGTCGCCGCAACGAAATCGCAGGCAAGCATCGTTAATCGCTGCGGTCCGGAATTGGTCTCGAAGTTCTCGGTTGGATTCGAGCGCGGCTTCTAGCTGAACCAGCTCATCCTTGGACAGGTCACCGAGATAGAATCGCTCCACCAACAAAAGGTCGGATGGGGTGATCGTGTCTGTCGTCTTCTCATCCATCAAACAATGCCTCCACTGGCCCTCAATCGCAAGTCGATGCACTCATGCAACTTGATCCTCAACCGACCAATGCGTTTATAAAGTGAGTTGGCAGAAGATCCAATCGAGTTAGCCAGTTGAATGACGCTGCCATGAGAACGGTACGGCGCGAGTAGTAATTGTTGATGTTCATGTGAAAATGAATTCAAGCAGAAGGCGAGCGCTTGGGATCGATCCTGGAATGCCTCCATTGCATCATCCTGTTTGGATTCATTAGCGAGTTGCTCGATTAGCTTGTCGGAGAGTAGAAAACGATCTCGGGCTTTCGTGCGTCGGTATTTGAGTACTTCCATGCGAACGACGACCATTGCCCAGCGTAGAAATTCGTCATCGTTTTCAAGCGAATCCAGTTTTCGCCACATCACCAATGACGCGTTTTGAATCACGTCATCGACGGCCTCCCAATCTGGCAAAAGCGATCTAGCAAAGGCTGCTAGAGCCCTTTCGTGCTTTAAGAAAAGAGGTAGAAAGCGTTCTTCGTGCATGGATATTGCCAAAGCGGACTCAATTCAGACGATACTTGTCCCCCCCTTTTACTTCCGGCAAACGCCAAACCTGCCTCTCATAAGTTTTCTTAATCAGGAAGCGGCAGGTTTCGGATTGGTCGGGAGTAACGAGCCGACGCACGTCGTTTAAAGTTGCATTATCTCAACCCGCCGCGTCAGCAAGAGAATGAGACAATCGACTCGGTCCCTTGCTGACGCGGTGGGTTATTAAAATCAACGGCATGATGATTCGCGTGACGTCGAAACGCATCTTACAACCCGAATCGCAAACGAGCTCATCGATGCACAAGAGGTCTATACTCTTATCTCTCGCGTTCTTGAGTGCATGCACTGGACTTGTGCAAGAGGCTGCCAGCAGCGACTTGGGTGAAATTGACTTTGCCAGAGATGTGAGACCCATTCTCTCCGACAATTGCTTCCATTGTCACGGGCCTGATGCAGCCAATCAGGAGTCCCCTTTTCGGGCTGATTCGGAAGAGCATCTCTTAGAAGATCTTGGTGGTTACGCTGGTGTTGTACCAGGTGATCCCAACGAAAGTGAACTCTATCTACGAATCATGAGCGACGATGAGTTTTCGCTCATGCCACCGCCGGACAGCCACCGAGTACTCACGGAACGTGAAAAGAGGATCCTAAAAGCTTGGATTGAGCAGGGCGCCCAATATGAAGGTCATTGGGCATTTCAAAGAGTCAACCGTCCCAAAGTACCAGAACACCCTGGTGATTCGTCCGGAAATCCAATCGATGCATTTGTATTGCAACGTCTTGCAGCTGAAGGACTGAAACCTTCGCCCCGGGCTGAGCCATCGGTTTTGCTCCGTCGGGTATCTCTTACGTTAACGGGTCTGCTTCCCTCTGAAAGGATTCAACAAGAGTTCCTTCGTGATCCAAATGAAGAGAGCTTTGGCCGTGCGGTCGATCAGTTGATCGCTTTACATGCATTTGCGGAGCGACAGACTCTTCGTTGGCTTGATGCGGCAAGGTATGCCGACACAGATGGGTATCAGAAGGATAGTGAGCGAACGAATTGGCCCTGGAGGGATTGGGTGACAAAATCCTTTCATGAGAATATGCCATTCGATCAATTTACGATTGAGCAGCTGGCTGGAGACATGCTTGAGAACGCCACGGATCTCCAACGTTTAGCTTCGGCATTCAATCGTAACCACAGGCAGAACGCGGAAGGCGGAGCGCTCGCAGACGAATTCCTAGTCGAAAACGTCATCGATCGTGTCGAAACCACATCCACAGTATGGATGGGTTTAACGATGGGCTGTGCTCGATGCCATGACCACAAGTACGATCCTTTGAGCCAGAAAGAGTTCTATCAACTCTATGGCTACTTCAATAACATCGGCGAGAAAGGGATCGGCCAAGGAGTGGATTCAAATCCGCTCCTAAAGTCCTTCTCGCCATTGGTGGACGTACCCAAAAAGCTCCATGGCGATTTGTTGCTCAAAGAGGAGCAACTCAAAAAATCGGAGCGTGGTCTCGCTGATCGAGAATCCAAGTGGGTTCTCGAGGCTCGACGCGAGTTAGAAAGACAGGAAACTTCTGTTTTGGATTCTGAGGTGAAGTCTGAAGGTGATGGACGCCTTACAAGTGAGGCTTCATCGCCAATCGATGTCGCGGAATTGAGCGATCGTTTGAAAGAAGTCTTGCTTAAAGAGCCAAGTGGCCGGACGAAGAAAGACAAAGATCAAATCAGGGCTCATTTCAAAAAGATAGACCCCGAGTACTCGACGGCTCGCAAACAAGTTGGTGCTATCGAAAGACAGCTCGTCGCTGTGGCTGGACCACGTGTCAAAGTGATGGTGATGAACGAGAGGCGAGGCGATCCGAGACCGGCCTATTTGCTTGATCGAGGCCAGTACGATGCTCCCGACAAGTCAGAGGCACTGTCTCGAGCTGTACCGACAGCACTGATGACTAGGTCGAATGCCAAGCAGCCTAGCAATCGACTTGAGCTCGCAAGATGGCTTGTGTCGCGTGATAACCCACTAACCGCGAGGGTGATTGTCAATCGGATCTGGCAGGATCATTTTGGAATTGGTTTGGTAAAGACTTCTGAGGACTTCGGCGTGCAGGGCGATTCGCCGAGCCATCCGAAGTTACTGGATTGGCTCGCAGCCGAGTTCATGGAATCGGGATGGGATGTTAAGGCGATTCATCGTTTGATCGTGACGAGCCAGACCTACTGTCAGCAATCTCATGTGAATGAGAGTTTGAGCCAGCTCGATCCTGAGAATCGTTTGCTTGCCCGGGGACCGAGGTACCGTGCCGACGGATTCGTGATTCGCGACGTGGTTCTGCAGACGAGCGATCTCCTCAATACGACGGTGGGAGGGCCTCCGGTGAAGCCTTATCAACCTGTTGGGCTATGGGCGACGCTGGCAACACGAGCTTCGGACACTTACAAGGAGTCGTCTGGTGAGGATCTCTATCGCAAAAGTCTTTACACCTATTGGAAGCGAGCGGTCAATCCACCACGTCAGATCATTTTTGATAGCGGTGGGCGGGAAGTGTGCGATGTCAAGGTTCGTCGGACAAACACTCCTCTCCAAGCACTTGTGCTATTGAATGATCCGACCATGATCGAGGCCGCACGCAACCTTGCCGAGCGGGCAATCAAAGATTGCGAAGATCCAGAAAAGCAACTGTCGGTCCTTTACCAAAGAGCTATGGCACGACAACCAAATCCTCGTACTCTTGTTGTGCTCAATCGAAATCAAAGTTTCTTTAGTAAGCACTTCGGATTGCATCGAGAGGAAGCGAGTGCATTCTTGAGTATCGGGCAGTCGGGCAGAGATTCGAGTATAGATATTCAAGAGCATGCTGCCTTAGCGAGCGTCGCTCACCTGATACTGAATCTCGATGAATTCATCACCATTGAATGAATGTGTTTTAGGAGGTTGAAAGGGAGAACGAATGACTGGATCTGACATCGTCGACAATGCACGTATGATCGATACGCGTCGTCATTTTTTCGGACGCGCAGCGACGGGCATCGGCGTCGCAGCCCTCGCCTCAATGATGGCCAAAGAAGGTACGGCCGACGATCAAAAGGGTGAAGTGCCTGCCGCGGAATTTCCTCCGCCCAGTGACGTGATCAAGAAGTATCACACGCCACCCAAGGCCAAGCGTGTGATTTATTTATTCCAGAGTGGTGCTCCATCGCAACAAGAACTATTTGATTACAAACCTGCTTTACAAAAGTTCGAAAAAGGTGAGTTGAGCGACTACGTCGATGTTTCTCAGCGAAAGACGGGGATGACGGCAAACCAGAAGTCTTTTCCGCTTGCTGGAACTCGCTACAAGTTCAACCGTCATGGCAAGAGTGGCATGGAGCTCTGTGATGAGCTGTTGCCGAATATTTCAACCCTAGCAGATGACATATGTCTGATTCGTTCAATGAAGACAGAGGCGATCAATCATGATCCCGCGGTGACATTCTTTCAGACGGGACACCAGCTAGCAGGTCGTCCCAGCATGGGTGCGTGGTTGAACTATGGTCTTGGGACTTTGAACGAGGATCTGCCCTCGTTCGTCGCACTTGTATCTCGGGGCACCGGTCGGCCGAATTGCCAACCTCTTTATGATCGCTTGTGGGGGAGTGGGTTCATGCCTTCGACCCATGCGGGCGTGAAGCTCATGAGTGTGGGTGACCCCGTGCTCTATTTGAAGAATCCAGATGGTTTCAATGCCACGGCTCGTCGCCGCATGTTGGATGATCTTGCCGAACTGAACCGGGCCAAGCTTGAGGAGTTTGGTGATCCGGAGATCAACACCCGTATCGAGGCCTATGAACTCGCCTACCGTATGCAAACCTCAGTTCCCGAACTGACGGATTTCTCGGATGAGCCCAAACACGTGCTAGAAGCCTATGGGCCAGATGTTCATCAACGAGGTACCTACGCCTACCATTGTCTTTTGGCGAGGCGGCTGGCCGAACGTGATGTTCGTTTCGTTCAGCTCTATCACATGGGATGGGATCAACATGTAACACTGCCAAAACAGCTACCGGGGCAGTGTCGTGATGTCGATAAGCCGACAAGAGCCCTCATGAATGATCTTCGTGAACGCGGATTACTAGACGATACATTGGTGATTTGGGGTGGCGAGTTCGGCCGCACCTCTTACTGTCAAGGAACCTTGAATAGTCAGACCTATGGGCGTGATCACCACCCAGGATGCTTCTCGCTTTGGATGGCCGGTGCAGGTATCAAGCCTGGATTGACATACGGCGCGACGGATGAATTTTGCTATGAAATTACGAAGAATCCAGTTCACGTTCACGACTTGCAAGCCACGATCTTGCATCTACTGGGTATCGATCATGAGCAATTGACGTATCGCTTCCAGGGTCGTTATTTCCGACTGACGGATGTTCATGGCCACCTCGTTCACGACATTTTTTACAAGCAGCGGCTAAGGGCTATCAGACTCTATGATCGTTTAAGGCCCTGAGCGTGCGGACCACCGTGTCGGATTTTT
>JBCCKZ010000241.1:0-7792 GCA_039027135.1 Planctomycetota bacterium | reverse complement strand
GTTCAGCGAAGGTGAGCTAGCGGCCGAGGTAAGTCAGGTCCATCACGCGTTCGTTGACGCAGCTGGGGCGGTGGCCGCTTGTTGCTGCGTCAAGATGCTCGATAGTGGATATGCAAAGATTCGCCAAATGGCCGTGGATCCCCAATGCCAACGGCGGGGATTAGGTAGACGCTTGATTCGTCAGGTAATTGAGGCTCATCCAAGCCAGAGACTTTGGGAACTCAATGCGAGAGATGAAGCAGTGGCGTTCTACAGAAAGGTCGGGTTTCGTGAGGAAGGCTTGCCCTTCCGAGAGCTTGGGATTCAGCATCAACGAATGTCTTATCATGCCGAGGGTGCGGCTCAACGTTCGTGACGCAGCAACGTCCTGGATTGAAAATATCCCTTTGCATTTTTCATGATCAGCGAGTCTTCATAGGAGTGAGCGTCAACGCGAAAGAGATTCGATGGGAAATGATATTCAGGATGCTTCTATCGTGACTTGGCCATCAGTGTTTCTGAGGCTTTGCAGCTTCCAATAACTGAGTGATCTCCAGAGCCACTCCATGGGGCCAAATCGGTAGCGTTTGAGCCACCAATTTGAAATGAGGATTTGGCCCGTCCAAATGATGGTTACCAGTCCAAGCTGTTCAACACGAGAGAACGTGGCAAACTGGCCTAACCCGTGACCATAGAAGATAAGCGTGCAGATGATGCTCTGCATGAGATAGTTGGTTAAAGCCATCTTTCCAACCGGAGCGAGCCAGCGAAGCCGATTCGCTTGGCAAGCCAACATGATGAATGCGATGTAACCACAGGCAACGAATAGGCTGCCCCAATAATTGTATTGGCTACCGATGAACATCGAGTAGCCAACATCCCAGTCGTGAGCGTCGTTTTGTTGAATACCCCAGAAGATCATTGGAAGTCCAATGCCCAAGCATGCGACTGCCATGGTCGCGTAAAAATTAGATTGACGTTTGGCGTCGAGGATCGATAGCTTTTGCATCGCCATCCCAATGAGCATCAGTGCACCGACCCGCCACACGAAGTAGACAGCATAGAGGAAAGTATGGAAGACAAACGCTACCTCCATGCGGTGTGGGGCATGGCTTAGCCAACCGCTCCGGTACATTTCTATTTCTTCCGCAAGCACTTCTTCGCTGGGCGCCCAGTCTTGTTGAATGCCGGCAATGTCTTGTTCATCCCAATAGGGCATTGTGAACGCCGTAGCCAATTGAAGGCCAGATCCGACCAGTAGCAAGACAAGTGATAGGGCGAGCAGCCACCGCGGCGAAAAACGTCTCGCCCAAAACACCAGTCCGCCGGTCATGGCGTAAATCACCAGGATGTCACCGTACCAGATGAGATACGCATGGATGAGACCGATGATCAAAAGCCAAAACAGACGCCGATAGTGGAATCCAGCGGTCCGGAGGCCTTGAGATTCTCGACGTTCAGAAACCATGACAATGCCCGCTCCGAACAACATTGAAAAAATGGCCATGAACTTAAGATCAGCGAACAGATGGCACCCGTACCAGATCCATCCATTGATTCCCGAAAGATCGCCATACGCGTGTGGGTTTGAGTAGGCGGTGCTTGGCATCGAAAATGACTGTACGTTCATCAATAGGATGCCGAAGACCGCGAAACCACGAAGGACATCCAAAGAAACCACTCGTTCCTTGGTGTCGGTTGGCTGTAGGTCGCCTAGGGGGACCTGGCGACTTTCTCTGTCTTGTGAATGCATCGTGCTACTGGTGAGTTGATCGTCTTCTTTGTCTAGGTTTCGCTCGCCTTCAACACATCTTGGCAACGTGTATCGGGACCTCATCAACTACCATGTTGTATCGAGCACTTTCGGTCCCCACCTTCCCCGAGCTTTCGCCCTATGATCGCCTACCGAGCCATTCTGTTGCTGACCAGTCTATTCTTTGCTTCTGCTAGTTGGGCCGAGCCCCTGGTTTACCAAGGCGAGTCAGGTGTGGGTGCTGGAAAACATATCGTCTTCATTGCGAATGACCACGAGTATCGTTCCGAACAGACGTGTCCCCTCTTGGCAAAGATCCTCGCAAAGCATCATGGATTCAAATGCACCGTACTGTTCGGTATCGATGATGATGGGAACATCCTCCCAGGCGCAAAGAACGTACCACATACATCTGTCTTGGCTGATGCGGACCTGTTGTTCTTTTTTACGCGGTTCATGGATCTCACGGATGAACAGGTTCAGCCTTTGGTTGATTATCTAGAGCGTGGCGGTCCGATCGTAGGCGCGAGGACATCAACGCATGCATTCAACGGTCAGAAGGGGAAGTGGGCAAAGCTAAACTACAAGCATCCGGGCTCAGACTACCTTGGTGGCTTGGGACAGCAGATCTTCGGGAACACCTGGGAAAAAGAACGCGGGCAAAGCCACTACGGCAGGAATCATGTGATGGGCTGTCGAATTGTCGCTGATGAGTCGGCCACCGAGAGTCCCATTCTTCGGGGCGTTGGAAGAATCCATGCTTACTCGGGTGCCTACAAGTCACAACCACCCACGGACGCCCAGAAACTCCTCAACGTATTGGTGTTGGACACGTTCGAAGACAGCGATCAAATCAACGCGGAGAAGCAACCAGTATGCGGTGCTTGGACACGCACACAGTACCGTGCACCCTCGGGTGATACTAAGCAAGCGCGATCTGCGTACGCGTCTTTTGGTGCGAGCGAAGACATGATCGACGAGAATGTTCGAAGGTTTTTCCTCAACACATGTCTTTGGGCTCTTGGCGATGAAGGTGCCATCACGCCCGACCTGAATGTTAATGTCGTTGGTGGTTACGAACCTTCGCCGTATAACAACGGCGCCTTCTACTACGGATCGGTGAAGCCCGAAGATCTTTCGTCTTGGGAAAGCACGATCATGCCTGATCTGAGAACCCTTCAGGGCACCAACCGATCGCGCAATCGCAAAGCTGTCCTCGGTGCACGTCCGAAGCTTAGTAAACGACTCGAGGACCTTGGCCTCGAACTTGAATGAGACTTGGTGCCGTGGGCGCCTAGCGTTTCTTGCGAGCCAGCATTGGCCGAAATTCTCAGCGCTCTGTCGATTTGATTTGTCGCAGTGCCATAGCGTCTGGTTCTGAACCGTAATCGGGTGCTAGTGCACCGCGGCTGATCATCAAGTGCACGGATGTCATTGAATCGACAGGCCGTTGGCGAATTTCGCTACCGAAGCCACCTTACCTCTATCCCAAGTTCGCCGAACAGCTACATTCCAAGTTCGCCGAACAGCGGCGTGCTGAGGTATCGCTCGCCAAGGCTGCACATGATGGTGACAATGCGTTTGCCCTTCATCTCAGGCCTTGCAGCGATCTGAGAGGCGGCCCACATGTTGGCACCGCTGCTAATTCCTCCAACGATACCCTCTTCCTTGGCGAGCTTGCGTCCCCATTCAAAGGCATCTTCGTCGTCGACTTTGATGACGTCATCAATGATGGAGGTGTCAAGATTCTTGGGGATGAAACCAGCACCAATCCCCTGAATGCGGTGTTTGCCTGGGTCACCTCCGCTAATGACAGGCGAGCTGATTGGTTCAACCGCGAATGCTTTGAAGTCGGGGTTCTGTTTTTTCATGAAGCGGCTTACGCCGGTGATCGTTCCGCCGGTACCCACGCCTGCCACGATCGCATCAATTTTCTGGTCGCTATCACTCCAGATTTCTGGACCCGTCGTGGCTTCGTGGATCGCCGGGTTAGCCGGGTTCTCGAACTGTTGCGGCATGAACGAGTTTGGCGTGGTTGCGATCAACTCTGCAGCCTGATTGATGGCTCCCTTCATGCCTTCAGCGGCCGGCGTCAGCACCAGGTCGGCACCCATCGCACGCAGGAGAGCACGTCTTTCCACCGACATCGATTCGGGCATGGTCAGCGTCAGCTTGTAGCCCTTGGCGGCACAAACGAATGCCAACGCGATACCAGTATTACCACTGGTTGGTTCAACGATGTGTGTGTCCGCGTTGATCTTACCATCACGTTCGCCGGCTTCGATCATGGCAACACCGATGCGGTCCTTCACGCTATTAAGCGGTTGGAAGAACTCGCATTTGGCAAATACGGTTGCCCCGGTATCTGGTACCAGACGGTTGATTTGCACCATCGGTGTGTCGCCGATGGCTTTGGTGGCATCGCTAAAAGTTTTACCGCGTGGCATTTTTCAAGCTCCTTCTATCCCGACGCTGCGACGTGGGCTGATTGGATAAAGACTCAATACATTTTTTAGCCGACGACCCAGGTGTCGCCGCTGCGGAAGAGTGCGTCCAGATCCCCATCTCCCTTTTGGGATCTCGCCAGTTCCACTTGTTCGTTGATTTGATCGTCGTAGGTTGGAACGCCATCGACGGCCCGAAGAACTCCGATCGGTTCGGGCATCTCGGGATATTTCATTCGAGCCAACATCATTTGTATGGATGGGTTGGGCTCATTCTCGTCATGAATGAGAAGGTCATCGGCTGGGACTTCGTCGGTGTTGACGACTTCCAATCGCGTTCCGACCATTCGAATGGCCTTCTTGCCACCGCCGAAGACCAGTGGCTTTCCGGGTTCAAGCTCAATCAAGTTTTCTTTGCGTTGGGCTCGGTCTTGAGCGTATGCCATCGCACCATCATTAAACACGTTGCAATTCTGGTAGACCTCAACGAGCGATGTGCCCTTGTGCTGAGCGGCTCGGGTGAGGGTCGCACCAAGATGCTTGACGTGGGTATCAACGCTTCGCGCGACAAAAGTTGCTTCGGCTGCCAACGCGATCGACAACGGACTTAGTGGGTGATCGATGGCACCCATTGGCGTCGACTTCGTAACCTGGCCTTCATCACTGGTCGGCGAGTATTGGCCTTTGGTTAGGCCATAGATTCGATTGTTGAACAGGACGATGTTGACGTCCAAGTTGCGACGCAAAACATGGATGAAATGATTTCCACCGATGGACAACGAGTCACCATCTCCCGTAATGACCCAGACCATTAATTCGGGGCGGGTGGATTTCAGACCTGTCGCAAAACCAGGCGCACGTCCGTGGATGGAGTGCATCCCGTAGGTGTTCATGTAGTACGGAAATCGGCTGGAGCACCCAATGCCACTGACAAAGACGGTCTTCTCTCGAGGGAATCCAAGATCCGGGAGGATCTTCTTCATCTGTGCAAGAATCGAGTAGTCGCCACAACCTGGGCACCAACGTACATCTTGGTCCGATGCGAAGTCGTTAGCTTTTAATACAGGAAGGCTCATTGTGGTTTGATTGACAGTTAATTGGCTGTGGAATTGTCTTAGGGCGAAACGATGTCAAATGAAAGCTTAGTAACGTTTCTGATCTGGATCACTTCGTAGGGGTCACTATCGTCCGGATCGTCATTTGACGTTGGTATTTGCCAAGGGTTCTCGATTCCAACCGATGGTCATCTGCAAGATGGATATCGAAAGGCCGAAGATGTTTAACATTGATGGCTCTTGTCGGCTCATTGATCGTCATGTTTTTAACCTGCCCGCGTTGCTGCGACTCTCGGTAGGTATTCGACTAGCTCGTCGACGAGTTCAGTCACGTTGAAAGGTTTCCCTTGAACCTTGTTGATCCCTGCAGCATCGACCAGATACTTCGAGCGGATAAGCATTCGAAGCTGTCCGGTGTTTAGTTCTGGAATGACAACCCGGGAGAAGGAATTCAAAATTTCCTCGAGGTTCCTCGGGAAAGGGTTGAGGTGTCGCAAATGGGCATGAGATGCCCGATGCCCGAGTCCCTGCAGCTTCGAGACTGCCGTATGGCAGGCACCGTAGGTCCCACCCCAAGAAAGAACCAAAAGATCACCGCTAGGCGGTCCGAAGATCTCTTGTTCAGGGATGCGTTCGGCGATTCGGTCGACCTTGGCCTGACGCGTATCAGTCATGTGCTGGTGGTTGAGCGGGTCATAGCTGACGTTACCAGTGACGTCTTCCTTTTCCAAACCGCCCACACGATGCATCAGACCTTCCGTACCAGGTATCGCCCAAGGCCTCGCCAGATTCTCGTCTCTTTCGTACGGCTTGAAAGGATCTTCCGCATCGAATGGTCGTCCTTCAGGGTGTTCGACTTTGATCCTCGGAAGGGAATCGACCTCAGGAATCCTCCAAGGCTCGCTACCGTTGGCGATGTAGCCATCTGAAAGGATGATCACGGGAACCATGGTCTCGGTTGCTAGCTTCCAAGCCTCGATAGCTGTGTCGAAACAATCGCCAGGCGAGCGCGGCGCAATGATTGGCAACGGTGCTTCGCCGTTGCGGCCAAACATGGCTTGAAGTAAATCGCTTTGCTCAGTCTTCGTGGGTAGACCTGTGCTGGGGCCGCCGCGTTGAACGTTGATGATGATCATCGGAAGCTCAAGCATCATCCCTAACCCCATGGCCTCGCCTTTGAGTGCGATACCTGGGCCGCTGCTGGAGGTCACTGCCATCGAACCGCCGAAGGCCGCGCCAATGGTCGCGCACATGGCGGCGATTTCATCTTCGGCTTGGAACGAACGAACACCAAAGTTCTTAAACTTCGTGACCTCGTGAAGGATGTCGCTGGCTGGTGTGATGGGGTATGTACCGAAGAACATCTGCTTTTCGCTCAGCTTTGAAGCCGCCACGAGTCCCCAGGCCATGGCCTGGTTCCCCATGATGTTTCGATAAACACCAGGTTCTAGTTCGGCAGCTTCGACTTGGTAGCTTTCGCCGAATGCTTCGGTGGTCTCACCAAAGGCCCAACCGGCGCGGAGAGCAGCTTCGTTCGCCGCAGCGATCTCGGGCTTCTTTCCGAACTTGTCATTGATGAAACGAAGTGTCGGCTCGAGCGAACGACCAAAGAGCCAATAAACAATGCCCATCGCAAAGAAGTTCTTGCAGCGATCAGCGATCTTCGCTCCGAGCTCGAACTCTGCGACCGCCTCGCGTGTCAGGGACGTCATCGGAACCTTGATGAGACGATAGGTCTCTTCGATGACGTTCGCATCGAGCGGATTGGACTCCACCTTTGCGATCTTGCATTCCTTCGCCGTGAAGCCATCTTCATTGGCGATAAGGATGCCACCTTTTCTGAGGTCTCCCAAATTGGTGACCATTGCAGCCGGGTTCATCACAACGAGCGCGTCGAGCGTGTCGCCCGGCGTGAAAATCTTGTCGCTGGCAAACTGAACCTGGAAACCAGACACGCCCGCTCGCGTACCCCTCGGCGCCCGAATCTCAGCCGGGAAGTCGGGGAACGTGGCCACGTCATTGCCAGCGAGCGCAGACGTGTTGGTCAACTGGGTTCCCAGCAATTGCATCCCATCGCCCGAGTCACCAGCCAGCCGTACCGTAATGCCTTCGACGGACTGAGATTTCTTCGTGCTTGTGGGAGTCAAATCGTTTTGGTCAGGCGGTGCCGTTGCCATGTCGGGTGGTCAAAAATCTCGAAACGTTAAGATGTATCAGGTCTATCGATCGTGGTGAGCTCATTTCCGAACCAATTACGATAGTTTGTGCGGGAAAAATTATTTTTCCGCTTTGGCCGGTTTAAACAGAACTTAGAGATTGTACGACGCCGGGTGAATTTTCCGCCAGCGGTTCAATGCCGCGAAATGGACGTCTTTTCTACTCGATCAGGGGATCAACCCGTGCAATCCGAACGCGACGCAACCGCTTCGCTGGGCTTCTGGAATCGATTCCGACTCCGCGTTTTTACGGCCTCGATGGCATTCGGGCTTGCTCTCGTCACCAGTGTTTTGGGGATTGCCGAAGAACCCATCGATGTTGTTCCGACCATCGTTGGACGACAC
>JBCCKZ010000240.1:0-7805 GCA_039027135.1 Planctomycetota bacterium | reverse complement strand
CTCGCTCCTAATCCAGATGACTTGCTGTGGGTATCTCCGCCCTGACTCCATGATTCCCAAGTTTCAGCCGACCAATCTCCCTGCAAACGCAACAACACTTCGACCAATTCGCGAACCGCCCCCCGGCCACCAGCCGTTGTAAGCACTCCGTGGGAAGCTTGCTTGGCATCCACCGAACCGTCGGCCGGTGTTGTCGCCAGACCCACCCGTCGCATGACAGGGACATCAGGAAGGTCATCACCGATATACGCACATTGATCGAGCTCCAGACCAAGCTCGGAAAGCGTTTGCTCAACGGCCGCGAACTTGGATTCAAAGCCTTGCAAAAACTTCGTGACGCCGAGCTCTTTCGACCGACGTTCGACCATCGAACTAGTTCTTGCCGTCACGATGACAAACGGTCGGCCAAGGTTCAACCAATACTTGATGGCGAGCCCATCTCGAACACTGAATGACTTGGTTTCATTTCCCGACGAATCATAAATGATTTCACCATCTGTCATCACACCATCAACATCGCTGAAGATGCAGCGAATCTTCCTCGCGTGAGCCGACATCCAATCGGCGGTGCTTTTCCAAGTGCCTGATTCATCCCAGGCCCCTCGTTCAGGCATCGCACGAGGCGAGTCATCTTCAGCTGCGCTCAAGCCGCCACCTTCAGAGAAGGTGGATTCGAGTCGACCGTTTCTTCGCCATCGCATCGAAGGCCAAGTGCCATCAAGTCCGTGATGTCGACCATTCCCTCTGGACGACCATCTTGAGAAACAACCGGTAACTCGCTGATCCTCGCCTTGCCCATCTTTGTTGCGGCTTCATGCAGCATTGCATCGGATCCGATTGTCTTCGGTGAACGCGTCATGCACTTGCTAACTGGCCAATCAAGGCAATCGTCCACCCTTCTTTCGAGTAGCCTGGCAAGGTCACTATCGGTGAAAATGCCTACCAAGCCGCCACGCTCATCAACGATCATGATGGCGCCACTGCGTCTTCCGACACGCGAAGTCGCAACCATGCACTCACGGATGGTGCGATTCGACGAGGCGACTCGGCATTCCGACAGCTTCCGCATGTGCTGGTCAACAGTCGTTGTGCGTAGCCCCAAGGCACCACCGGGATGGATTCTCCCAAAGTCCTCCGGTGCGAATTGTCTAAGTTCGCTGGCTAACATGGCGATAGAGTCACCAACGGCCATCATGGCCGTCGTGCTCGTTGTGGGTGCGAGCCCAAGTGGACAAGCTTCGTTTTGTTTGCCGAAGGCCACCGCAAGATCCGCGGATGAGGCGAGCGGATTCTCTTCGGTGGACGTGATCGCAATCAGACCCGCTGACATCTCGCGAAGCTGGCCTGCGATTCGGACGAGCTCTTCGCTGCTGCCCGAATGGCTCAAAGCGATGACTAGGTCATCTGAAGCAAGCCGCCCAAAATCACCATGGACGGCTTCGGTTGGGTGCAGATAGTGGGAAGGCGTGCCTGTTGAAGCAGTGGTGGCGGAGAGCTTCTGGGCGACCCAGCCGGCTTTTCCAACACCCGTGAAAATTACCCTGCCTTGGCACCGAGCGATCGCCTCAGCTGCTTCGACCGCAGAATCCGTGAGGTTTCCCGCGACCAACTCGAGCGCGTGGGCTTCTTGAAGCACCACTTCACGTACCCTATCAAGACGTCCCTGGGCAGTATTAATCCGTGATCCTACGGGAACCTTTAAAGCGGGTTTTTGATGCCCTTTTTCGTCGTCTGCGCAGTGGAGCTCCATCCTTGGAACATAGGAAATCTTGTTAATTGACCGCAAGTCGAACATCCGGAGAGATGCCCGACACTAGCGGCTCAAACCTCTTGGGCTTGAATCATCCAGAGATGCTTCTCAAGGACAGCTGTGTGACCGATCAGAAGGTCTTCCGTGATTGGATCAAGATCGCCAACCCTCTCGATGGCTGCACGAAGGGTCTCGATTGAACCCTTGAGAGCATCACCAACTTGATAAAGGGTATCGGAGATCGGCAAGAACTCATCGGGATACGCTGAAAACGTCGTGTTTTCGGCAACCTTACTGCTTCGGCCCACCGCGGGCATTCCCAGAGTCACCATACGCTCGGCGACTTCATCACTCGCATCCCTCACACTGTCAATGATCTCATCGAGCTGCACATGCAGCGATTGAAAATTCAACCCGACTAGATTCCAGTGAGCCTGCTTGAGCATCAGTGCTAAGTCAATCAACGAGAATAGAGGTTGCTGGAGCAGCTCCGCGCTTTCTTGGTCCTGGCTTTCTGAAATGATTGAGCGTTTGAACATAGGTTGTTGGGCGGTCGACATGACTTTCTCAGCTTTCCGAGGGTTTCTTTTTTGACATTCTAAATCGATGGCGATCATAAAGAGGCAAATCGCGTGCCGTTTAGCATGGCCTACGACATCCGCAAAAACGCTTCGAGAAGCTCGGGAACGCAGCGACTTCAGCGTTCGTTCCTCTAGGGACCTCAAGACTCGTTGGCAGGCTTTAGCTCTTCTTCGGGGCGATCGAGCTGCCAAGACTTTCGGACGATCAAACGAGCCCCGCGGGAATAGGTGAAATAGGAAATCATCCACGACAGGAATACAAAAAACTTTCGTCGAAAGCCGTTCAAATACATGATGTGAATGAACAGCCAGCCCAACCAGGCAATCATACCTTTCAGTTTAAAGCGACCGGTCTCGGCAACTGCTCGGTGTCGACCAATCGTGGCCATGTGGCCTTTGTCAAAGTAGTGAAATCGCTCTCGCTTGTGCGGGTCCGACTTACCCGAGACTTCAGCAATGATGAGTTCTGCAACGTAGCGACCTTGCTGCATAGCAACAGGAGCTAGTCCAGGATAGGGCTTGCCGGATTCATCTTCGGCTGACGCCATGTCGCCCACAACAAACGCGTTGGGATGATCCGGAATGCTGAGATCTGAATCGACGATGACCCGTCCCACTCGATCGGTCTCACCAAGCTTCTTTCCCAAAGCGCTAGCTCGCACCCCCGCAGCCCAAATGACCGTCTTCGCGCGAACGAACTCATCGCCAATTAATACACCGTGTTCTTGGATGTCCGTCACGCGATCACCCAAGCGGACTGTCACTCCCAATTCACCCAACGCCTTGATGGCATATCGGGATAGTTCTTCATCAAAAGCCTTCAAGATCCGATCGCCGCTCTGAACAAGCAACACCTTGGCCTGCGCAGCGTCCACCGTTCGATAGTCACTGCGCAAGGTTGTGTGCGCCATTTGGGCAATCGCTCCCGCAAGCTCCACTCCCGTTGGTCCTCCGCCAACGACAACAAAGGTCAGGTATTCGCTTTGAAGCTTCGGGTCGGCCGTTCGCTCCGCGTTCTCAAAGGCTAACAAGACTCGCCGACGGATCTCCGTTGCTTGGGGAATCGTCTTCAATCCGGGAGCGTGATTCTCCCATTTATCATTTCCGAAGTAATCATGCATCGCACCGCATGCGATGATCGCATAGTCGAATGGAATGCTACCGGCGTCACACAGAATACGACCTTGGTCGTAGTCGATACCCGCGACCGTCGCCAAGAGTGTATTGATGTTTCGGTACTTGCTAAGGATGGACCGTATTGGCGCAGCGACATCTGAGGGATCCAATCCGGACATCGCAACCTGATACAGCAAAGGTTGAAATAGATAATGATTCCGCTTGTCGATGATGGTTACATGCACATTCTCGACATTTCCCAGTCGCTTCGCGGCCGACATACCACCGAAACCGCCTCCTACGACAACGACTCGGGTGCACCCGGGCGGTCCGGAGATAAGTGCCTCGTGACTCAGAGTCGATGTCTCAGAATTTGAATCGAGAACCGAACGCGCATCAGTGCTTCGAGGTGGCGACATTTCCGGCAAAGAATCAAAGGGCGTGTCGTGGGTCATTTATGAACTCAGATGGCGGTGGATGTATTGAACGCAAACGCTACCCTCGCCTACAGCCGAAGCGACCCTCTTGACGCTGCCGCTTCGAACATCCCCGATCGCAAAGATGCCGGGTAGGCTGGTTTCAAAGGGCATGGGTTCACGTTCGAGTGGCCATGCATGGCTCTCTGACGCACTCCTTCCATTGCCACCTGTTTGCACGAAGCCCTTTGCATCTAGAGCAACAAACTGATTCAACCAGACGGTATTTGGTGAGGCGCCAATCATCAAGAAAAGATGCTCAATGGCCTCGGTCTGCTTGTTTCCAGTCTTTTGTGAATCCCAGGTGACCTCTCGTAGCCCCGTGCTTCCAGCCAACTGACAAACTTGGCATCGAAAGTGAACGGTTATATTGGTCGAGCGGTCGATTCGGCGGATCAAATAATCAGACATGCTTGCGGCAAGTGAATCTCCGCGAACGATCAAGTGCACATGTTCCGTACGCTGCGATAGGTAGATCGCGGCTTGGCCGGCTGAGTTGCCAGCACCGACGACACCTACAGGCTTGCCCTCGCACAGACCCGCTTCGACCGCCGTGCAAGCGTAGTGAATTCCGCGTCCCTCAAAGTCCTGATCATTTTCCAGTCCTAGCCGGCGGTATTTGGCGCCCGTTGCGATCACTATCGATCGACAACAAACCGACGACTCGTCTTCAGTCAAAAGCCGATAATGTTGATCCTCTTGGGACAGCCCCTGAACACTCACCGGGAGGGCGAGAACTGCACCGAACTTTTGCGCTTGAATCTGAGCACGCCCAGCGAGTTCAGCGCCCGACAACCCCGTCGGAAAGCCGAGATAGTTTTCAATCTTCGAGCTCGTTCCTGCCTGGCCACCGGGCGCGATGGCTTCGAGAACCACCGTGCTTAGTCCTTCCGATGCACCATAAACAGCGGCCGCCATCCCACCGGGGCCACCACCAACGACAACCATGTCATAGACCTTGTCTGTATCAGGCCTCTCAATAATACCGGCTGCCTCAGCGACCTGTGCGAGCGTTGGCTGAATCAGGATCGCTTCGCCGTGACAAAGAAAAGCCGGCAATCGATCCTCCGACAAACCCTGTTGTTTGAAAACTTGGGAGATGTATTCCCGGTCGCCGACATGATCAACATAGCGAGTAGCGACCGGGTAACCGTTGCGACGGAGGAAGCTTTGGATGGCGAGCGTTTCTCGATCTTCATGACTGCCGATCAAGAGCGAGCCGCCAAGATTGCTCTCCAGGATCCCAAGACGACGAACGATGAAGGCTCGCACAAAGATATCGCCGATGTCCGGTTCAGCCGAAAGAACTTCCTGGAACTCATCATGAGTGAGCCGTAGCACTTCCGTCGTACCGCATGTGCAACCACCCACTAGCACCTTTCGGTTGCTAAACAAATCAATTTCACCGGTAAACTGCCCCGCGTCATGGATTACGAAAACCTGCCGGTTCTGATCGCAGTCAAAATCATAGATCTCGATCTTGCCACGAATCACAACAAAGAAGTCGACCCTGCGTTGACCTCTCCGAAATAATTCCACACCGTCTTCGAGAACCTCTCGAATTCCCCATTTCGCGATTCGCTCAATCTGCTCCGTACCCAGAACGGGAAAGGCCTGATGGCCACGTCCCCGAGGCACTACGGATCTCTCACCCGATGACTTATTGCCATCACTAATGATGGAATCCGCTCCATCGATTGGTTGGTTGCTCGAATCTACGTTTGGATCAGACACCCAATCTCACCCCTGTTGGTTCTTAAAGGTTGAATACATGTATAGCGAAACCGCCGGTTCTCGAAAGACGCTGGGCGACATCGACATCATTTATCATGACGGAATCTACCACCTTTTTCATCTGGTCTTACCAAACCACGATTTCATTGCTCACGCCGTGAGCAATAATTGCCTGCAATGGCGAAGGGTCGAGAACGCGCTATTTATCGGAGATCCGGGATCGTGGGATGATTCGATGTTGTGGACAATGCACGTGTCACGACATCCGTTTGACCAGACTAGGTTTCGGATGTTCTACACCGGCTTGTCACGTCGAGATCACGGAAAGATCCAGCGTATCGGTATGGCCGAAAGCGATAACCTCTATGAATGGAAGAAGTCGCCAGTCTCGTGGACCGACAACCACAGCGAATTGCCCTATGAACTCCCCGGTCGTCCACCTCAGCCCTCGTTCGGATACGACGCCAAGAGCTGTTTTCCATTGAGCCCAGACCCCGCGTTTTATGAGGCCAATCCAGAAGAAGATCGTCACTGGATTTCATGGCGAGACCCGTTTTATTACCGTGACGAGTCTCAAGATCGCGGTTGGCTGCTCATCGCAGGCCGAACCAAACAAGGTCCCCTCGTACGAAGAGGATGCGTCGCGGCACTCGAAGAGACTTCACCGAATCATTTCGAAGCACGCCCTGCCCTGCATCACCCCGGCCTCTACGACGATGTCGAAGTACCAAATCTCTTTCGACTCGACGACGAGTACTACCTCGTTGGCAGCATGAGAGAGGATGCCAAGATACGTTACTGGCACACGCCAAAGATTGGAACGAACTGGCGCTCCTACAGTGACAATGTTCTCTTGGCGGCGGGCAACTACGCCGGACGCGTGAGCGTTGACGACCAAGGACCACTGCTTTGGAGCTTTTTCACGCCACCTGGCTTTGACCGAACGACCCACAACCTAATGCCGCCTCCCAAACGCATCGAGCGAAGGCCGGATGGACGTTTGAAAGTGAAGACATTTGAACGCTTCGATGAACTGAGCCTTGGAACCCTCAATTGCGAAAGCACTGACTTTGCAGCACTCTGGGAAGACAAAAGCAGTGTAGTCGAGCCGGTTCCCTCAGGCCTCGCCCTAAGGAGCCCTCATCGCTATCAGCTTTTCGCGCATCGTGCAGAACTCAGTAGCCTTCGTCTGGAAAGCCGAATCGAAATCTGCAGCGATGGAAAATGTGGGATCTTTTTCCGTGCGAATCCATCGACCCACGATGGCTACTACGTTTCGCTCGATTTGTTCAAGGGCGTGGCTCAGTGCCGTAGTTGGGGCAGTTCACCCGATGATTCTGGCGAGAACCTGATGCGTTATCGTTCGATTCAGTCTGGCTTTTGGTTTACAGACGAACCAGGTATCGCATTAGTCCAACTGATTGCTTACGGAACCTACATCGAGCTGAGCATCAACGGGTCAATCATCTTGTCGCTGGCGGACCAGGACTATCAGAAGGGATGCGTTGGGTTTTACATCGAAAGCGGAACGCTGACAGCGACTGATTTAAAGATCCATCGACTGGATTCTCCGGTGCAAACCGATGGTCATCTCGCCAATGGTTGAGCGATTAAGTCATCTTTCGGATCATTCGACTCGATAGGACGCCGTGACTTCAAAGGTTGTTGCGTTGATAATTTTACCAATGATCAAGTGAACGCCGTTGTAAAGGATTGGACGACCAATGAGTTTGACCCGGGTGTCGCCGGCCTGCACAAGCGCATCGCCACCTGAGGTGCGCATGATCTCGCCGCGAAGGAATCCGCCATCCCCAACTGCTTCTGGTTTTTGAATCCACCCGATGCCTGCTGTTGCAAAACTATTTGACAGATCAGTTCCAGATATTGAAGTAAGTAACTCTTCAATTTTCGCGCGTGAACCGGGATCTTCGATGTCGGGATCGATGTTTCCACCAGCCGTCTTTACGGCTTTGAAGGCAGCGATCAACGTCTCCCTACTCTCCGGATTCGCCAAGGCATCAGCAATTGCCGTCTGCGCAACTCCTACCATTTCTAGTTCATCTGCATCCAACTTCAGAGGCTCCGCGGGCTCGGGTTGAGCTGGTTCACTCTCTGCTGTCTCTGTATCAGCAGTCTCACTGTTCATGG
>JBCCKZ010000239.1:0-7808 GCA_039027135.1 Planctomycetota bacterium | reverse complement strand
TGCCGGCTTCACCCTCCCTTGGGCATCGGTGGCTAGATAAGTTTCTCAAGCGGGTGAGCCGTGAACCGCTATGTGAGCGAAGCGAACGGAGGTGCCGGGCAGGCGATAATTCCCGTACGTCCTTATCGTAATCCTCATCATTATCCTCGCGCAGCGAAATGGTTGGATGCGGTGCAGCCGGGATGGCACGGGGCGGGGTCGCGGCGCGAGGAAAACGATGAAGATAAAGACCCGACCGTTGTGACGAATCGGTGTTCGTAACTGCCCGGTCCCTACACTCGCTCCGCTCGTATCCGGGTCACGGCTCACCCAAACGCTTGGACTTGTGTAGAAAGCATGGTGCAGAGTTTGTTGGAAAACTCACGAATATCCTTCCCTACGAAAGTGGCCACAACTTGCTGAAAGATCGCCTCCGAACGTCCGCGATTCTGATTTCCCTTACGGTGGCATTGTTATTCCTGGATTCGAGCTTTTCTCCTGACGGGGCTAAAGGCATTTTCTTGCTGCCGCTGTTGCTTTTCTTTTCCCTTGGCACGGCTTGGGATTTGGCGTCGATGCTTCGCGGCAGCTGTGCGAAAACAGCGTCCATGGCAACCGGCATCGTCACGCTTTCAGCGACCATTCCCATGGCTTGGGGACTCGCCGGCGCGACCTATCCAATGGATTGTCCCGTTGGCCGTTTGGGTTGGATGGTCATTGGTGGAGTGATCGGTTTGTTCCTGGTGATTTTGTTGGAGATGAAACGCTATGACGGTCCCGATGGCGGAACCATTGAGCGAACCTTTTCGAGTGTATTTGCTTCTGTTTACGTCGGTTTGCCATTTGCGATGATGGTGGTCCTTCGAGGTTCCGGAACGGGTAACTGGGGGCTCTCGGCGTTGCTGACGATGATCGCCGTCACCAAATCGGCGGACGCGGGGGCCTACTTCGCTGGAAAATCATTCGGCCGACGCAAGCTGATTCCGAGATTGAGTCCCGGGAAGACTTGGGAGGGATTGGCCGGCGGAATGGTGACTTCATCACTTGTTGGTTGGCTGTGCCTAGCGTTTTTGTTTCCATCACTCGGGGGTTCCAGTCCCGTATCAACGCCCACAATCGCCGCCCTAGCGGATCCTGCACTTGGCGGAATTGTTTTGGGAGTGATGCTAACTATCGCTGGTTTGATTGGGGACCTATCCGAATCCATGATCAAACGGGTGTGCGGTGTCAAAGACAGCGGAAACTGGTTGCCCGGTTTGGGAGGGGTTTGGGACGTGACGGATTCGCTGATCGCGGCGATCATTCCGGCATACCTGGCCTTTGTGGCGGGTGTCGCCTCAGCTGGCGCTTCGGCGTAACTGACTACGGACCTAAAATTTCGACATGGCCGAAACCTCTATTTCGATTGGTGATCCACGGGAAGTGCTGACACTGTTTGGTCCCCGGGACCAGCATGTCCGGCGTCTTCGAAAGATTTTCGATGTCAAAATCACCCAACGCGATGGGACCATCCGCGTCCAGGGTGATGATGAGCCGGTAGCTGCTGCGACCGGCGCGTTAGAAATGCTCCGACATTTGTCGCGAAAACAGGGTGAAATCTCTGGTGCGGACGTCGATCGGGCGGCTGGTGAGCAGGGCGCGACGGTTCCTGGATCGCTTGGGAAGCCGTCCGTGTCGGGTGGCGAAGAGATCCAAATTCAGCACGCCGGGCGTCGAATCAAGCCACGCACACCGGGCCAGGCCCGATATGTCGACACAATTCGGAAATGTGATCTGACGTTTGCGACGGGACCGGCTGGCTGTGGGAAGACGTATCTAGCGGTTGCGATGGCGGTTGAGGCCCTCAAAGCCGGGCAGATTCGCAAATTGGTCCTCGTTCGGCCCGCGGTCGAAGCGGGGGAAAGTCTGGGTTTTTTACCCGGCGATATGCAAGCAAAACTCAACCCTTACCTGCGTCCGTTGATGGACGCGTTGGGTGAAATGGTTGATTTCAATCAAACCAAAGCCTTGATGGAACAGGACTTAATTGAAATCATCCCATTGGCGTACATGCGTGGTCGAACCCTCAATGATGCCTTTATTATCCTGGATGAAGCCCAAAATACGACTGCTGCTCAAATGAAAATGTTTTTGACCCGGATGGGAGAGCGCAGCAGAATGGTGGTAAGCGGCGATGCGACTCAGCTCGACTTGCCGCGAGGCGTGACCAGCGGATTGCGAGATGCGATCCGCCGGTTGGGCCGAATTGACGATATCGGCGTCGTTCGTTTACAAGCGTCGGATATTGTTCGTCACCCTTTGGTTCAAAAGATTGTCGAAGCCTACGACGACGACGCCTAAGAGTCGCAACCGCGCCGAGCGGATCGAATCCCTGGGTATCGACAAACCCTGGTGGGTTCAGTGGTGGAATGACGCCGACCGTCGCGATGTGCTGACGCGATTGGCGATCGCTACGGGTGCCGCGATTGCACTGCTTTTGGTCTGCCGGACTTGGCAGCCACCATTCGCCTATCGACTGGGTGCCATACCGGCTCGGAATCTTGTCAGCCGTGTCGACTTTGAGCTTCCCAACGAAGACGAAACCGAGTCGCTCAGGCTCCGTGCTCGGCGCGAACAACCCGCATTCTATTTGAATCGCACACAGCCTCTCGATCAATTGCGGGCGGCGCTTCGCGATCAGCTGTTTCTGATTCTCGCGGCACCCTCGTTCGAACAGATGAATGAAGAGGAACGCAATGCCTTCAGCGAGTTCTTCGAAGGAAGCGAGACGGATGGTTCGGACACTCCGGCACAACGTTTCTCGATGCTCAAGCAGACCTTCGCGGAAGATGCTGAGCTGGAACAGCTTCGGCAGATCCTCGATGCTGCGATGCGTGACCAATATCAGTACGGTGTCATTCAAGCGCTCCAGCATGAAACCGACCAAGGGAGCCAGAAGATCATTCGCGTCTTCCCAAAAGGACAGCCGGATGACATCACGCCCGTTGAGGTCAGCAATGCTCGAATCGCTGAGATCGTGCCCAAGCTGACTACGCAGATTAAAGAGGCTTTTCGCCAACGCTACCTATCCGAGGGTAGCGAAGAGCAACGCGAGGGCGTCCAGAAGTCAGCCGTGATGATCAGCGAGTGGATCGGTAATGAGTTACCTCGCCACGAAACGCTGCAATATGACGATACACTTTCAGAAGAGGCTCGGCGTAACGCGGCGACGGCCGTCAGTCCGATCATGACGCCCTACCGACGCGGTGAATCGAAACTGGCCAATGCGGGCGAGCCATTGGAAGCTGACGACGTATCCCTTTTGCGTCAAGAATGGCAGTCATTGACGACGCAAATGAATATTCGGGATCAATTGGTCCGAATGGCGGCTTACGCTGGGATGATTATCGCTCTTTATCTCCTTTGTGGATCCTATATCTTTTTCGTCGATGATCGACGCTTGATCTTGGAAAGCACGCAGCTTGCCAAGTTGATGTCTGTGATTGTGGTCACGATCGGAATCGCTTACTGGGCTTCGGGCGATCAATGGCGTTTTGAATTGAGTCCCCTGATCATTGCATCGATCTTGCTTGGCGTCGTTTATGGACGCGAGTTGGCACTTTTGATCATGGCGGCTTCGTGTTTATCGTTGACGTTGTTCCTTGGCATCGATCTATCGGAGCTCGTCACCATGGCCGCGGCTTGTACGAGTTGCATCTTGTTGCTCGGCCGTATTCGAACGCGAACGCACCTTCTTTGGGTCGGAACCGTTTCAGCCATCATCACGATGATGACGGTGATCGGCGTGGGGATTGTCACCGGCCGAACTCTCTCAGCGGGAGCAACAGGTGCGGATTTGGAGCCTATGCTTCAAGGCCCGATGTTCTCAGCCGTGCTCGTTAACCTGGTCAACGAGGCATTGCGTGCTGGAATCGTGATTGTCGGGTTTTCGTCGGTGACCACAGTGTTCTTACCGATGATCGAAAAGGGATTCGGCGTTCAAACTGACCTCAGTCTCTTGGAACTCGGCAACCCGTCGGACGTTCTTCTTCGAAAACTCGCCCAGCGTGCTCCGGGTACTTACAACCACTCGATCAACGTGGCCTCGATCGCTGAGGCGGCAGCTGATTCAATCGGCGCTAATGGGCTGCTGGTTCGTGTGGGCGCCTACTACCACGATATCGGCAAGATGTTTAAGCCGGAGTACTTCATCGAGAATCAGGCCGGCGGCGAAAACTCCCATGACGCATTGCGTCCCGCAATGAGCACTCTGGTCATCATTGCCCATGTCAAAGACGGTGCTGACCTTGCCCGTTCGCACAATTTGCCCCAGCCGATCATCGACTTCATCATGCAGCATCACGGCACGACGTTGGTGGAGTACTTCTATCGCGAAGCTGCCAAACGCAGCGAGTCGGATCCCAACGGTGAATCCGTTAGCGACAAGGACTTTCGATACCCTGGCCCCAAACCACAAACACTTGAAGCGGCGGTCATGATGTTGGCCGATACGGTGGAAAGCGCTTCTCGAACGCTCGTCGATCCGACGCCCGCTCGAATCCGATCGCTGGTCGATAAGATCGCGGAAAAGAAGGTCAATGACGGGCAATTCGACGAATGCGGGCTAACTTTTCAGGAGCTCGCCACGGTCAAAGAGTCTCTCATCAAATCGCTCACCGCGATCTATCACGCTCGAGTAAAATACCCAGATCAAAAACCCGCATAACCCTTTGATGCCTGAACAAACCGAGCAGCACGAAAAGACAGATACCAACGATTCGGAGCCTCCCGAACCGAGCTCTCAAGGTACAGCTTCGAATACGTTCTTGGTTGAAGTCACGTTCGACCATGACATCTCCCGATCACCAGATCGCGGTATGATCGTTGATGGTGTCCAAGCCGCGCTTCGTCATCGCGGATATCTTCAAGGCCAAATGGGTGTTCGTGTCACGACTGACGATACGATACGTGAACTCAATCAACGACACCTTGAACATGATTACGCGACGGATGTGATCAGTTTTGGTTATCACGCTGACGGTCGTGTGATCGATGGTGAGATGGTCATCAGCATTGATACGGCGGCTCGCGAGTCAGCCACAAGAAGCGTTTCGGTTGACGAAGAAATATGTTTGTACGCCATTCATGGGACGTTGCATGTAACGGGCATGGATGATCACGATCCACATGATCGGATGGCGATGCGACTCGCCGAACGTGCCGTGTTAGCAAAGATAGGTGTCCTCAACGTCGACCGTTTCATGGTTGATGAAGATGCCGATGTATCGGAGTCGGCTTCGTGAACGACACTTGGTTCTGGTGGACAATTAGTGCCGGTGGATTCGCGCTAAGCAGTGTTGGTGGTTTGGGGCATGAGTTGCTTGATAGCTTCGCCGGTCGTCGGTTGGAGGCTTACTCGCGTCTGAAGCAGAATCGCGAACGCTTTGGCGAGGTACTGCAGGCCCAGGACGATGTCGTCGAGGCGTCGGCTTACGTACGCGTGATCGGGACAGTAATTTTCTTGATTGCTGGAACGGGAGGCATCTTTATTGGCCGCGGTGACCCGACGACATTTCAGCTGTCTTCATGGGGTTTGATTGCGGGACTCTTGATGATGATGGTCCACCTTTGGTTGCCATCAGCGGTCACGCGTTTTGCATCGGCGCCGCTGCTTTATCGAACTTGGCCATTCTGGCGATGGCTAACGCACTTCATGCGTCCGTTGTTTGCCCCGGGTGACATGGTCGAGACGATCACCCGTCGTGTGACTGGAACGGAGACGTCAGAAAAAGAAGAAGAGGAAGCGCTCGAAGACGAGATTCATACCATCGTCGAATTGGGTACGCGAGAAGGTTACTTTGGACCCGGCGTTCGCGAGATGATTCGAGGTGTCGTTTCATTATCAGACCGCAATATTACCCACATCATGACTCCGCGAAGTGATGTTGACGCGATTGAACTTTCTTGGTGTTGGAGCAAGATTCTCGAAACGATTGTTCGGGCGGGAAGAACACGTTTTCCGGTCTATCGCGAGACACTCGATGACATCGTTGGAATTCTTTATGTGAAGGACCTGCTTCCGCACCTTGCCGATGAAGAGATTGAGTCACAGGACCTCAATGTGCTGATGCGGCACAGTTGGACGGTGTCAGACACCCGTAGTGTTGAGTCATTGCTTCGAGAGTTCTTGCACAACCGTTCGCACATGGCGATTGTTGTAGACGAATTCAGTCGTACTGCCGGTGTCGTGACCATTGAGGACGCATTGGAAGAGATCGTCGGTGAGATCGTTGATGAGTCTGACGACGAGGAAGAAGTCTCCATCAAGGTCTTGGACCGTGATACGGTAGAGGTCGACGGCCGGGTGATGGTGGATGATCTCAATGAAGAGATGAATTGGTCATTACCTGAAGCGGAAGACTATGAAACGATCGCGGGTTATGTTCTGTTCCATAACGGGGCGATCCCCGAGGCAGGTCAGTGCCTGACCTTTGGCGAGAATCAAATCGAGATCCTTCGCGCGACCAATCGCAAGATCGAGTCGATGCGGATTAGACGCCTTGAAAGCGGCGGGCATCTGGCGAGTTAGTTGGTTGCTTGGGTTATGTACGGCGCGTGATCCAGTTTGAAGGCAACATCGATGTTGGGGCGTTTCATCTCAGGTTTGATCGCCGTTACATTGCCAAGAAATCATTTAGGTTCCACTTCGGTCGATACAACTTAAGAAGATGGCTTTGTCGAGCCAATCGTGAATCACCGATCGTCTCAACTTCACGTATGGCAAGGCTTAGCCCCGAGGGTTTATTAACGTCTGATGGCCACTTGCCAATGGCTTCTTCGGCGACCTGCAACTTAAGACGAGAACGCAGGTTTGAGGTTTCACCCGCGTACAAAACGTCATCTTTAGTTCGAAGGGCATACAAAGCAGGCGTCCGATCAAGATGACCGAAATCTAAATCATCGAGGGCACGCCATTCTTTCTTGGCAAACTTCTTCATTGACATTGTTTCAGCTCGACGACGTCCCGTTGAGCCCTGTTTTCGAAGCTTCAGAGCTGCCCAGCGGTATTCCAGGGGTGAATAGCCTTCTGCGAGACTCGTGGCAGCATCATCGAATTGGGTGGCAAGACGAGGATCGCAAAGGATCTCGTCTAGTCCCGCATTGGCGTAAAGCTCGCTTACTCGCTTCCAAGCGATCTCCGACGCGAACAAAAAAGGATCCATGTGATCCCAATCAAACGAGGTGCGTTTGTTGGTTTGGATCCCTGCTTTCTTGAGCCGACCGGACTTGCGAAGTCGAAACAGAAAACGATTTCGTTCCGCAGGTGTTCCTGGAATATCTCTTCGTTCACATTGATGCTGGAAGTCTTCGTTCAGAATGGGATCAGCGACGATCCGATCGACGGAAAAACCCCGATTGGATTTTGCAAAGGCTTCGACGATCCCATCGGACTCGGTTGCCATTTCCGGTAGATCCATGAACAACGGGAAATCGCGTTCCAGCCGGGGAGCGTTCTTGACACGTCTCGCCTTCGAAGAGTGGGTTGCTGGAGCACTCGCTTTGGGCTCCGGCGAACCTTCTAAATCATCACCCTCGCTAGCTAAGTCAATTCGTTTGTTTCCTAGTTTGACGTACTCCTTGGACATCTCGAAACCAAGGAACTGTCGGCCTTTCTTCTTGGCGACGGTGAGCGTCGTGCAGCTACCGGCGAAGGGGTCCATGACGACATCGCCTGGATTCGACGAACTCAAAACGATACGGCCAAGAAGTTGCTCAGGCATTTGGCATCCATGGAAACCCGCACGTTCTTTGAACGTGCCAGCAACGCGTAGAAAATACCAACAGTCTTC
>JBCCKZ010000238.1:0-7818 GCA_039027135.1 Planctomycetota bacterium | reverse complement strand
CCAACGCCTTCACATTAGGTTCCACCCACCTGACCCTAGCATGCTGTGAGAATAGCTGATCTTGTGTGTAGTAAGCCAGGGGTGCCTGTGAATGCACCTCAGGGATGGTCAACAAGTGAGAGCGATTCTTGCAAAGACTGAACCGCCGCGAGGCTTTCGGCTTTGTCATCGAGTCCCTTCAAGGCAACTGTCGCTCCGGTTTGGCGACTAACCAATCGGCCTCGCATTTGATCGCCACGATTCTCAAGCTGGATCCAGATTTCCCGACGCCCACCTTCGATAACGAGAGACCCGTCGCTTCCACCTACATCCATGGACGAGCCGACCATTTCGGGCCAGTGGAGCGTCATTCGATCGACGGGAGTTTCGTTGCGACGATCGCAAAGATACTCCAGGCGAATGTTGTCCGGTCCAGACAACTCCAAGTGAGCCGTGGTTGGCTCGTCTAGTTGCTTGGGCGTCGGTGATAGGTGACTAACCGTTCCGGCAAGCTGATATCGTTTCCCATCGTGTCGAAGGAAACCGTCCAAGTGCAGCTTGTCGATAGCGAATGCCGGCTTTGGATCCTTGACCAGGTCAAAATCAATTCCCGATGTTCGGATCGATTCGGGTGCGATGACGGTGTACTGGGCAACTGAGCGACCAGCATCCAAATAGCCACGCAATTGATCGATTCGCTCTCGAACCAAGCCAACGAGCATGTCGGTTCCGAGATCACCTTCCAGGGAAAGATCGACCGGGAGGGCATCTTCGAGCCGTTTCAAGTCAATCCGTTTGGCATCGTTCAACTTCGCAATATCCGACTGAAGCGACGTGGGTAGTGCATTGAGATCATCGCGTAGTTGCGCCAGGTCACGTTGGATGGCACGGCCTTCCGCCAACGTCGCTTGGAGCTGTTGCCAATCACGCAGAGGGTTGTCCAACCCTTTGAGTTCGCCAAGCTTCTTGATCCGCGATTCGAGTTGCTTCACGCGGTCGGTCATCGCCGCGTATCGGGCTTCCCAGCCGTCACGGATCTCACCTGAGCGTTTGATCGTTTCCAAATCGTCGGCAAAGTCTTCGACACGACCCATTGCCTGGCCCGTCATCGAATCGACGAAATTCTTAATCGCGGAGTTGGCAGCGCTAGGTTCGTCGCTGCTCGAGCGTATGGATTCGGGATCGGCCGGCAGGTGACCACTTTCACTGCGGCCCGTTCCGATTTCGAGGCCGCTTACACGAGCAACGGATGCAACATACCGGCGATCGAGAAGGGCCCTGCCGTCGATTTGTAAATCAAGTTGATCGGCTTGCCACATGTTTCGATCCGACTTATCCGAACGTGGATCAGCCACCACAACATCGTGATAGTGAACGGTGGGTGGAAAGAGGCCCACTTCGCATCGACCGATCGATGCTTTGGCACCGACGGTGGTCTCCAGAGAGCGAATCGTTACGTAGTGCGCTACGGGACCAAGCCCATAAGCCAACGTCATCACAATCGCACAAACGATGAGTAAGCGTACGACGACATAGTTCCAGCGAATCATGCGACGCTCCGTGTTTTGGTGTTATCGTGATCGACGGGCCCGTTTTGACGCTGCGAATCGCGGAGTTGACGAAGTAGGTAGTGCAACGCTTCATCCATCGATTGTTCAGCATCTGACCTCTCGGTGATGGTCGATTCCTCAGAGGTGGGACTGAGTTCTTCGAAAGGAACAACGGGTGGAGCCGCTGCCGACTCGGCGGCCTCTTTTAGCTTGGCCGTTTCAACGGTATCCGTTTTTCGAATTTCGATATGAGGTGATGGAATCGGTTTGCGAGAGACTTCGATTCGAAGTTCCTTCACCTCACCTTCGAGCGGCTCAACTTCCGGCTTCATCGCTTGGGATTCGTCTTTTACTTGACGCGGCACGATAAGGCGAAGCAGAGGATAGGTCACCAAGAATATGGGAACGACTGAGGCGATGGCGATCGTGAAACTGCCTAGCACGATTGTGTTGTTTAGATCGGTCCAAGGCATCAAAGGCAGCGACCACGCCTCCACCGCGTACTCATTGAACCCCGCATTCTGATGCAATAGCAAGCCAACTTGATGGGCGTAGGGATCGATTTCGCTTGCGGCGAACGATGCGGCCACGCCGCATAAGGCGACCGCCGCATGATTAATCTTCAGCGACAGCACCAAGACGAGCAGTACCAACGCTAGCAGGTTCCCGTGCGGAACGATTCCAAGCATTACACCAAAGCCGATCGCCCAGGCAAGTTGGGCGGGGTAACGTCTGCCCGCGATCGCCTTTTTGAGCGAGCTCAGCAGTTTTAAGATCATCAGAAGCATGGATGCCTCGTCTGGGCCGAATTGAGGTGTCTTGACGTGAAAATAGACATCTTCAGCAATCGACTATCAGTTTCCGAATCATCAGCACAATCGTTAAAATCTGTCAAATTCGATCGCAATGCTGTTGTTCGTTTGATGATCCACAACGCAGGGGAGCTCGGTGTGCACTGACCAGACTTGTCACGAGTTTGCCGAGACTAACCAGCTGGGTGGTTCAAAGCTCTGTTGGGACGGCCAGGAGGGGCCAGAGCCGGAGGTTTCCGAAGCATTGGGGCGAGATTCGCCCGCACTTGCGGGTCGACCTGCCCAGACGCAAACTCTTGGCGATCTTCGCCAAGAGGTCTCACGCGGATATCGCGAAAAAACTGTTTCACAAATTCTCTTTCTGACTTTCGTTGCCCATTGTCCAACACGTCGAATATCACTGAGCGACATTTCTTAGGCTGGGACGAACCTCTCCTAGATCATGCGTCAGCCTGGATAGGCGAGCGTTTTCAAAGTGCTCCTCAGGCATGGAGCCAGTCTTTAATCGTTCTTCCTACCGCGCGTTCCCGGCGTCGATTCGAGCTTGGTCTTAAACAGTCGCTTCCGGCTTGCAGATTTGATGCGATCACCGTTGGGAAGTTACCCGAGCGTCTGCTGCCGAAAGAACAATCGTTGGCGAGTCCTAACGCTCAGTTGCTTACCTGGATGCGAGTTCTTCGGGAATGTGGTTTGGAAGAGCTGTGGCCTTTGACGTCCTCGCCACCCGTTCAAGACGCTCTCGACGCGTGGCTCGACCTTGCGGGAGTCATCAAGCACATTCATGAAGAACTTGCGATTGAGGGGCTCTCTCCCGCCACGGTCGCAGACCATCTCCAGGATGAACTACCCTCTGAGTCGAAGCGGTGGATCGCGATAGAACAGCTGCTCAAACGTTATCAAGCCGAACTTTCGTCCGCGGGGCTTGAGGATCCTCACCTAGCCAGAAAAGCAATGCTCGGACGTGAGCCGCTAGATCTTGGCGCGCCGCTGATTCTTGTTGGGACTGCTGATCTTCCAAAAATGATCGCCGAGATGATCGGTCATCTGGTTTCTCCGGTTCATTGCTTAGTCGCTTCGCCGATCGATTGCAAAGACGGCTTCGACTCGCTCGGGCGAATTGAACCCGGGTTCTGGCTCAAGTCGAGGCCACCGCTTCGAGATGATCAAATTCTTCGTGGAGACGATACCTTTGACCAATGTGAAAGGGCGGCCGGTTGGCTGAATGAACGAGCAAAAGACGACGTTGTGATCGGTGCCACGGACGAGACTTACTTCGAACCACTCGAACTAGCGATCGAAGATACTCAGGCTGACGCCCCAGAGCCAATTAGTACGTTTCGTCAATCCGGTCGACGTATCGAACGTACGTCGTTTGCTCGATTGTTGAACTTGGTTGGCGAGTATTTGCGTGATCGAAGATATGATCAGTTTGCCGCCCTGGTCCGACATTCGGTCATTCGTAGATACCTGGATGAAGCATTTGGTCAACTCGAAGATCCGTCCAACTACTGGCTAACCAAACTTGATCGATTGATCGCGGAGCATTTGCCACGGTTCACGAATCAATCACTACCAACCTACGCAATAGAACGATTCGATGAGATCCCGGAAATCGTTTCTTGGGTTGAGGATTGGATCAAGCCGATTTCGGGTGAGCAACTCGATCTTTCCCAGTTCGCATCGCGTTTACGTTCTTGGATGAGTGACCTTGAAGGACTCGACGCGGATTTCGCACTAGCTCGGCAAGTCTATGTCGAAATACTCGATTGCTGGTGCCAAGAAGCGCAAGGTCGTTTGAAGTGTTCGAGCGCGACCGCTTTTCAGATCTTGCAGTCCCAGGTGCAAAGTCAACGCGTTGTGGGTAACGCGGATCCCAATACCGTCCATCTGATTGGTTGGTTGGACCTAGGTTTAGACACGGCGAAATCGATGCTTGTACTCGGATTGAATCATCCGTTCGTTCCTGAGGCGATCGGTGGTGACGCGTTCTTGCCTGGTAACCTTCGGCGGGAACTCGGGATGCCAGACAATGATCGACGCATGGCTCGCGATCTCTATGCTATGCATTTGATGTTGTGTGGTCGTGATGATGTTGCATTCATGGTGGGTAGACGGAGTTTCGACGGGGCACCGACTCCTCCGAGTCGCCTTATCGCTGCTGCGGATTCTGACGATGTGGCTAGGCGTGTTCGCATTCTTCAAAGTTCGCTCGACCCAGTCGAGTATCAGGAGAGCGGCGTCCCGGAAACGACGTCGGCACCAATACCCGCATTACAAGATTGGAAGACTATTCGGACTCATGCAGAGTCGAATGATGTGGCAGAGCCTCTTTTGATACCAAAACGGGTGAGTGTCACAGCTTTCAGGGAGTATCTCGAGTGTCCCTACCGTTTTTACCTGCGACGAGTACTGAAAGCGTCGCCACTATCTGACGATGCTCATGAATTGGCTGCCAACCAGTTTGGCGACTTGGTTCACAATTCGTTGGAGATCTTTGGTAGGGGCCCCCATAGAGATTCGGATGACGCGGGGC
This sequence comes from Planctomycetota bacterium, assembly GCA_039027135.1. Lineage (GTDB taxonomy): Bacteria > Planctomycetota > Planctomycetia > Pirellulales > Pirellulaceae > Rubripirellula. The sequence goes on along the minus strand of JBCCKZ010000238.1, from coordinate 2,944 downwards.
TAGTAGCCAAAGTCATGGAGGAGGTCGTTGAAGGGGAGTTCGAGAGGCTTTACGGGAGTAATGTTTCGCGGAGTGTGCTGGTGCAAAAGGAGCAAGCCGTTCGAAGATTGCGAGCCTTCGCTGATGTCCACGCTGCCCGCGCTCGCGATGGTTGGGTCGTTCGCGAAGTGGAGAGTTCAGTGGGCGAGGACCACCCGATCATCATCGGTAGCGAGCCCCATCGAATCGGTGTGACAGGCCGTTTCGATCGTATCGACTTTCATCCTGCATCCGGCCGGTATGCAATCTTGGATTACAAAACACATGCTCATCCGCCGGCCAAGAAGCATCTCAAGGGCAGGGGGGCGGATCAGACTTTCGTGGATTTGCAATTGCCGCTTTATCGGCGTCTGATCCCTCATCTTGTTGGCGAGGTTGATCGCGACTTGGTTGACATCGGATATTTCAATGTCGCATCGAAGGTTTCGGATACCAAGATCAACCTGGCCGAGTTCAGTGCAGAGCAATGGGCGCAAGCTGATGACTTGATTGATGAGTGTATTCGAGGAATTTCTCAGGGGCACTTCGAGCCATCCATCAAGCCACCTGAATATGACGACTACGCCGTCATCTTGCAGACATCCATTTTCGCGGGATCAGGTGAAGTGGAGATCGAAGAGGTGAGAGACTAAAGATGAACAGCTCTTTGAAGACTCGCGTGGACAATGACGTCACTAGCACCTTCGCGCCGATGATGGTTCGCGCTTCGGCCGGTAGCGGGAAAACATATCAATTAACCGGACGCTATTTGCGATTGCTATTAGCCGGTGCGACGCCGGAGTCGATTCTTGCGACCACATTCACGCGAAAAGCAGCTGGCGAGATCCTGGACCGAGTCATGGCCGTCCTCGCTCGAGCGGCGGACGAGACCCAGCCGGCCGCGCTAGAAGATCTCCGTCGACAAGTAGGACTTCCGACGTTGCCACGGAGCCAATGTGTTCGTTTATTGCATGACTTGTTACGGAACGTTCATAAGCTGCAAATCTGCACATTGGACTCGCTCTTCGTTCAATTGACTCAATCGTGTGGAAGCGATCTGGGACTGCCTCCCAGTTGGGAGATGGGTGATGAGGTGGTTTTGGGTCAGATGCAAACCAACGCGATTGCCAAAACGATCGAACGTATTGACGCTGGCGAGATATCGAGCCTTCTGTCAATGCTATCGCGAGGTGAGACGCCACGCTCGATTGGCAATGAGATCGAGTCGTCGGTTCGGTCTGCCTACGAAAAGCACCGCGAGGCAATCGCGGCGAAGACGGCAAGCGATAGTGGTGAGGAGAATTGGCGAGTCCTTCGCGGGCAAAAACTTCCTGACGAAAGCGAGTTGGCTGGAGCACGAAGAGATTTAGTCCAGTTTCCTCCAACGCAGAAATCACTGCAAAAAATCCTCGCATTACTTTGTGATGCGATCGACTCACGTGATTTCGAATCGCTCGCTGATTCAACGATTTTGGGGAATATTCGCAAAGCAAAGCGATCCAACGAAGTTACCAAGTATGGACGTAGTAAATTCGATGAACGCCTCAATGACGCCTTCGATGTCATCTATCGAGCGGTGCAAAGCGATACGATTGAAGCGTTAAAGAGACGCAGCGAAGCGATTGGAAGGCTGTTGCAGCATTTCTCGCTTCAGTTCGACAGCATGAAATGGCAGACGCGAAAGCTTGGGTTTTCTGATGTCACCCATCAGCTTGCACTGAGGCTGCCAAAGCTTGGGCGAGGTCGGCTTCAGCACCGATTGGACTCGAATTTCAGCCATGTTCTCTTGGATGAGTTTCAGGATACTTCACCCTCGCAGTGGCGCATCTTGAGTCTGGTCGCGGATCGGGCGATTCATGATGATGTTCATTACTCTTCGCCAGACAATAGTGGCGTGAATCTTCGTTCTTTCTTTTGCGTCGGCGACACCAAACAGGCTATCTACGGTTGGCGTGGTGGGCAAATGAGGATCTTCGATTCGGTCAAGAGACAAGTCCCCAATCTTGTCGAGAATCCACGCCATGAGTCATTTCGGTCATCGCCCGTGGTGATTGATTTGGTGAATCGCATTTTTCGAAAGCTACCGGCGCATCCCAAGGCGACGGTGGATGACATGGATGACCCGGCCGATAAATCGGTCTACGAGGCGAAGGCGATTCAAGACTTTACCTATCAATTCCCAGAACATGTTACCGCTCGTACCGAGTTGCCAGGCTATGCCGAGCTGCGCGTCGGGCACCCAATCGAAAAGACATTCGATATTGTTTCGGAGCGAGAACAATCGGATGCCTGTTATTCATCAGCCATTGAAGTCATCAAGCATCGCTACCAACAAGATCCAACTGAGGCGATAGCCGTCTTGGTGCGAGAGAATCGAGGCGTGGCAATGATGATTCATCGATTGAATCAGGAGGGATTGCCAGCCTCACAAGAAGGAGGCAATCCACTGACCGACTCGGTTGTCGTCGAGATGGTCTTGTCGGCGCTTATGATAACCGAGCACCCCGGCGATCTACGACACGAGTTCCATCTCTCCAACACACCACTGGCTGGTGTGGTATCGAAGGGCGGCCATTTAGTCTTAAAAAAACTCGAAGAAACTGGATTGGTTCGCACAGTTCATTGGCTGGCCAAAATCCTCGAACCAAACTGCGCCGCGACCGATCGAGTGCGGCTTGGACAGCTCGTTCGATTGGCGATTCAATGGGATGCAAACGCGTCAGATCGACTGCGTGACTTTGTAGACTATGTGCGAAAGTGCAGAGTCCAGCGGCCTCAGGCGGCACCGATTCGTGTGATGACCGTCCACCAATCCAAAGGTCTCGAGTTTGATACCGTGGTTCTTCCCGAGTTGCATCTACCGCTGGTGCGTCCCAACAGTGATCCAGTGACTCTTGTTTCTGAGACTGGCGATCCCGTTCTCGAT